>JAKFYL010000217.1 GCA_021730845.1 Planctomycetota bacterium
ATGCGCACGGGGGAGGGGACAACTAGTCTCCCCCCGATTGCCCGGTGGGGCAAACGCAATCGTGCCTAGATGCCTCAAAAGCGGACTGCGCACCCCTTTGGACCCGCACAGCTGGAACGAAAAGCGGGTCATGCTCTCACGGGAGTCGGCCAGGCAAGCGTCTGCAGCCCTCTGCTGGCCAACGCGGCACAGACAGCCGCTGGGCTTCTAGTCACCCGAAGCGGCCCCTTGGCTGAATCGCCACAAGCGGGGCCACACGAGTCGGGCCCTCCCAAAGCCGGACATAAAGACCCCGCGCGCGAGGGAAAGGTGTGCAGCTTCGTGAAAGACCGGCGGCGCGACAGGACTCGCGTTCGATTGCACCTTTATCGATCCCAGGCCTTTAGAGCTCGGCCAAGAGCCGTGCCGAAGCCAGGGAGAGTCTTGGGACGTGGTCTTAGGACGTGGAAGCTGTGAGGGTGCACTCATTCATGGCCGGGTCGTCCAGGCCAAAGCAGCACGACAGGCAGTAGCCGAAGACGCAGATCGTGAAGCAGCCGAAGACCTCGATCGTCAGCCCTTGCGCATTCGAGAGGAAGCTCTTGAGCGCCACTGGCTTGCGCAGCCCGCCGCCGCGCCCAGGCTTGAGCGCCTTGCGTGCGGCCTGCACGAGCGACTTCAACTCCGGCGAGAGGCGCACCACATCCGAGCACGGTTCCAATTCGAGCCGCGTGACTCGGCCTTGCTCGACGACCGCGTGGACGATGCGCTGACCACAACCGGACTCGAACCAACCGACCTCGAATTGCGCGCGAGCAGCCTGCTCGAGACGCTGCACGTCGAGACTGCGCAGCGCCTGAAACGTCCGAAACGGGGCTTCGCGCACCGTGACCTTGACCGTGCTGTGCACGACGTGCGCCTTGGGGCGTGTGGGAGATTGTGCGGAACGAGACATGCGTGCTCCTGTTATGGGTTCGGGGCCTTCACGATGCTGCACTTCGACCAAGTCGAGGTCCTCGAATTCGCGTCGAAACAGCAAGTCAGGCAATACCCGAACCAGCAAATTTTCACGCACACCCAGATGGTGTACTTGAGCCGCATGACGGCGGAGGGGAGTTGCTGCACCGGGATCGGAAACTTCTCGACCTTTCCGCCGCCTGCGCGCAACGCCTTATGCACATCGCGTAGGACGCCCTTCCATTCGGGAGTCAACTTGACAGGGTCCTTGCAGGGCTCGAGCTCGAACTTCGTGACCATGCCCTTGCGGATGACCGCGTACACGACGCGGCGGCAGCAACCTGTCTCATAGTGCCCAACTTCAATCCGCGCGCTCTTCGCGCGCGCCAGCGCCCCAAGGTCGAAGCTTTGGACCGCTTCGAGAGGCGTAAAGGGCAGCGGCGTGACCTCGATGGGTACACTGCGCTGCAACACGATCGTGCGCGGGGAACGAGTGCGTGAACGAGTCATAGGCGTCTCTCCTTCGATGCAGGCTACGGCGAGCGAGGTAGCACTGTAGAGAACCCGTGCGTGTGAAAGGAAGCGAATTAGGCTAGAATCGCCACTCACTCATCCAAAAGGATTCGCGAGGCGTCACGCACACGATTCGCGCGCTGGACAATCGCTCGCGCCCGAGCTTTCGTCAGTGCAACTCGAGTTCGACCGTCGCCTGTGCTCCGTCTTGGAGCTCGACAGTGCTCGTGCCTTCGAGCGCCTTGTCGAGGCGATACAGCTCCGCGCGAACCTGCCACCGACCAGGTTCGAGCGACTCGAAGCGAAAGCTCCCGTCCTCCGCAATGGTGCCGTGACTGGTGCGCAAACGCGTGGAATCGCCGACGGAGATGAGCGTGGCCTGCACGAACATGAGCCATGGCAAGCTGCCGGTGGAAACCGTCAGCCGTCCCTCCAGGACGCCGCGGCCGCGCGGCTGCAAGAGGACGCTCGCGGCAGTGGATTCCGCAACCTGCACCCAGACTTGGAGATCGATCCAAGGCGCGTCCACGCGGCCGTGCAGGCGGGTGAGCTCGTAGCGGCCGGCGCCCAGGCCTGTGAAGCGAAAGTTGCCGGAGGCATCGGCGCGTTGCTCGCGGATCGACCCGAACTGGCGACCTTCGCCATCCAGCGCAACAAGGCGCACCGGAACATCGCCCACTGGCGCGCCGCCGGCGTCGAGTGATCTTCCCTCCAGGACGGATCCGTGAGCAAACCGAATCAGGCGCACGCTTTCCGCCCCCACGACGACCTCGAACGGACCATCGGTCGTTGTGGGGTGCTGGTCGTGAAAGATCGTGAGCTGCGTCAGGCCGTGCGGCACGTCCGCGAACAAGAAACGGCCTTCGGAGTCGGTGGCCGTGAACTCGCTGCGGAACTGGTCTTCGTGGCGCGGGCGCTGCTCCACGCCTGCCGGTCCGCGGTATATCTTCGCGCCGGTGACAGGCGCGCCGCTGGCGTCGAGCACTTGGCCGCGCACGCGGCCGCTGCGCGCGAGTTCGAACGTGACTTCGGCCGGTTCAAAACCGACCCGGGCGACGACACGCGCGTTTCGTGCCGGCGCGTAGCCTTCAGCCCGCACCTCGACGCCAGTCACGGTGCCGGCCTGAAGTGCGTCCCCCGCGCTTGTCCATAGGCCGACCGGGTTCTTAAACATGCGGCCCTCGCGTAACCATTTCCCGCTATAGCCCGAAATCGGCGATTCGCCCGGGCCCAGCTCGGGATCGAAGAAGTGCACCGAGAAGCGTTCGATCGGTTCACGCGTCGCGGCGTCGATCACGCGGCCACCGACCAGCGCCGCGCGCTCGAGTACGATGCGCAGACCGCCGTGGTCGACCCGCTCCAACGGGACCTCGAGGTGGCAGAAACCGTCAGCGTAGAACGAAAGGCTCGCGCCCTCGCTCGGCAAGCCTTCGACGCGAAAGCGTCCCTGCGCGTCGGTACGAGGCTCCCCGAGCTCGAGATACCGACCCTCGTGCTGCGCTGCGATCGAGACCTCTGGCACAGGCCGCGTAGTAGCGTCCTCTACGACTCCGGCGATCCAATGCGCCGGAGCAAGCCGCAACACGAGCTCCGGCAACTCCGGAGGCTGTGACGGGACTCTTAGCTCCACCTTCTGAGCGGAAAAGCCGGCGTGTTGCGCCAACAACATTCGGTGGCCTGCCCCAACGTTTGAAATCAGGAACTTGCCGTCTTGGGCAGTAGTCGCCTCGTGATAGTCAATGGACGCGGGTGAAGGGTGGAGGAACAGCGCGACGCCGGCCAGGGGCAGGCCGTCGGGTCCGAGTACGATTCCGCGCACGCTCGTACCGCGCGCAAGAACAAGTTCCAGACCCTCGACGAGCAGCCCCTGCGTGCGTACGCGCGCCCCGCCCCGCACGTAACCATCCTTGCTCGCGTGCACCTGATGCAGGTCGCGACCTGGATCCAGATGGTCGAGTAGAAATGTCCCATCGGCGGCGCAGGTGGCGGAATTCCTGGCCGAGTCGAAAGTCGCCACCACCGCGCCCGCGAGCGCAACGCCAGATTCGTCCGTGACGCGCCCGCGCACCTGGAACGCGGGCCCAAGGCGCATGTCAACGCGCAGCTCGCGTGCGTCGCTGGGGAAGGAAAAGGGCTGCTGCAGTTCCGCGCAGCCGGCTGCACTAGCGAAGAGCACATTCTGCTTGCGCAGGCTTGCGAGCCGCAGCTCGAAGGCGCCCTGGTGGTCGCATGTCGCCAGTTCGGATTTGGTCCAGGTCCAAACCCGCGCCGACGCTAGCGGGGCACCGTCTCGGTTTGTGACAACACCGCGGACGGTCCAACTGTCCGGCGCCGATACGCTCGACTCCGCCGGAACAATGGCTTCGGGACCGGAAGCGGTTGGAGCGACGGGCGCTCGTGACTGTTCGCCGATGGATTCGGTTAGGTGTGTCGTCGACGCAGAAGGCGCCTGGGACTCTCTTGGCAATGTGGACTTGGCGGCGATCCCAACCGGTCCGAACGGCCACGACTGCCAAAGCAAGGCGAGACATCCGAGCAACCCGGCGAGTGCGAACGCAACGAGCGCGAGGCGGCGTAAAGGCATGACCCCATTCGAGCACGGCCGGGGCGCGCCGAACACACGGAAAACTCCTGCCGCCTTCGCGAGAAGGCGGCAAAGCGCCCCAGCGCCGCGGGACTATCGCAAAGGCCCCTTGGAACGCAGCATCGGCCTTTGCCGGCACGGGCTCTGGCTGTTCTGGGAGGAATCTGGCTCGGCCTTATGGCCGGGGCCAGATTCCCAGTCAATTGATCACTCCGGAATTCGCTCCAGGACTCGCTCCGGGCAATCCGTGCACCAGGCGCCATTGAAGCGCGACTGCGCTTCGTTGGTTGCCGGGTTCCACACCACTTGAGTGAACAGTGTGGCCCAGTTGCAGTACGGAGCGCTCATGACCATCGCACTGCAGGCATTGATGGAGCCGATCAGAGTGCCGTCTGCCAAGTACACGATCGAGAGCAAGCCTTGACATTGTCCCGGAAGGCCAGCGCACTTCGACTCGAGCAAGTATTTGCACGGACGAAGCATCACGCACTCGCCGGCATCGTTGTAGACGCAATCTCCATCCTTCACGCTGATGGTGTGCGTAACCGTGCAGCCGGTCGTTTGCATCGGAAACACTTGCGAATGGAACACGACACCGGCCGAGCACGCGCCGCATTGTTGGCCGGTGTTGTCGGCATCGACCGGCGCCGGACCTGCCGTGGCGAATGCGGTCATTAGGCCGAATGCTATGGACGCGATCATACCTAGCTTGGGAATTCTCATGGGATGCTCTTGCTGTCAGTGGTTATTGGGATCTGGACCGCAGACGTTCTGCGGGCGACATGGCTGCGCCTTGACTAGCGGGTACTCGCGAGAGTGGCCGTCTCACGCAGCATGTGCTTGAATGCGAAGACTGCGACGTCTGCTTCGCTGTCGATCTGGAACAGGAGCAAGGTGCGCGCTGCCGGAGAGAAGTGGCTCGCGAGCATGAACCGCTTGGTAGCCACGGCCTGCAAAGGCAAGGGCAAGCCGTCGTAGTCGACTACGCGATATTCGGCATTCAAGAATTTCTGGATCAACAGCTCGGCATCCATCTGGGCCGCTTCCGCGGCCCAGGCTTGGTTGTTGTCCGCCTGCGAATCGCCACCGGACTCGATCAACGAGGCTCGCCACGCTTTGGCGGCCTGCAATCTGCTTTCCAGCTCCAGCTGGATCCGATCGCTTATCTCTGGTTGGAAAGTCCTGGGAACGGACAAGTCCCACAGCCGTTGCAATTCGGATTCCATGTCCGCGGATTGAAAGGGGTGCGCTTCCCGATTCGCTCGCAGCTGATCCAGGTCGCTCGTCGCGAGTTCGCTCGCAGGACTGGATTCTTGCGGCGGCGCTTTCACGCCATGGGGACAGCTGGGCTGCGCCGCAGGCTGTTGCGCGCCAAACACGTTGCTGAGCCGAAAGGCGAAGAATGTCGCGGTGGCAAGGGCGGCGTAGACAACCAGGTTGCGCATCTTTGGAAGTTGGGCGAAAGGTGAATCGGTAGAACGGGCACTGAGTGAATGCTCGTCTCTCCCAATTCCCTTTGGGACGGCGCCTTGGTTTCAACAATTTGCCTGGGTACGAAGCGCATTGCGCTCGGAAGCCGGGGAACTGGACCAAGATCCCACCTGGGAAAACTACTCGTTCCTGAACAGCGGTAGCAGACTGCTGCCCCAAGTCTGAGGCCAAGTGGAGCCTCACCAACTTCTTCCTCGCGCGTCTTCTAACTCTCGGCGCGCAGCTCGCCGCCTAGACCTTGGGCTTCCTTGGCCAGGCGCTCGAGGAACTTGTGCCGATCCTTGTCTTCCAGCGTCTTGGAGGAATCTTCGAGCACGACATGGAACGCGAGCGACCGGTGTCCGGCCGCGATGTTGGGTCCGCTGTACACGTCGAACAATTCGATTCCGCGCGCTAGGCCCTTGGCCGCGCGCTCGATGGCCGCCAGCGCGTCCGCTGCCGGAACCGCGCTGGGCAAGGCCAGCGCAACGTCCACCTTGATGCCCGGAAAACTGGACACCGGATGGTAGCGCGTCGCCAAGGCAGCAACGGCGTGCTGCAAGTCGTCGATGGATAGGGCGGCGAAGGCGACTTCGGAGTCCAGATCGCCTACCAGACCCAGGGCGCGGCGCACGGAGGGCTCGAGTTCGGCGAGCACTGCGACCGCGCGCGCATCGGGAGCCTTGTCCGCTCGCCCGACGAGTGCGCGCACCGGGTGCGCGAACGCCGGCAGCTCTCCAGTCCTTGCCGGCCCCCAAACCAAATCGGCGCGGCCCAGGGCGGGCAGCAAATCGGCGACAACGGCGTGCAGCTCAGCCAGCACGCCTTCGTCGAAGCGTTGCTTGGCCTTGGGGGGGCGCGCCCAGACAAGCCCAAGCTCGTGGACTTCCTTGGGCTCAGCGCTACTCGTTGGTGAAATTCCCGCTTCTTGCGGAGCGTACGGCAAGTAACCCTTGCCGACCTCGAACAATCGCACGTCCTGGCCATGACGCCGATTGGATTCGAGCAGTCCCAGCAAAGACGGCACCACCGAGCGACGCATCGCGCTCAGCCCCTCTGCCACGGGGTTGACGACTTCGCTGTGCGGGAGCCCCTCGATGCCAAGCTTGGCCCGCAGGCTGTCGGCCAGAAATGAATAGGAGATTGTCTGATGAAATCCGGCTGCCAAGGCCAGACGATCCTCGAGCTTGCGCACGATCGCGCGGCGCGCGCCTAACTGCGGGGGGCGGATGGTTTCCAGAAGTGCGCGCGTCGGAATGTTTCCGAAACGGTGGATGCGCCCGACTTCTTCCACCAAGTCCTGTTCCTCGGTCAAGTCTTTGGTGGCGCGCTCGCACGGAATCTTGACCTGGACCCAACCGGGCTTGTCGGCCGGCGAAACAGCCAAACCTAGGCGTTTCAAGATCGCGGAGATGGCTGCGTCGTCCAAGGCCACGCCCAGGAGCTTGCGCACGCGCTCGGGGCGCAGCAGGATCGAGAGTTCGGCTGTGGCGGCAACCAGCGCCTGCTCGTTGCGCTGGTCGGTGACCGGCGCAGACAAGCGCACGGCCGGCTGGATCGACTGCAGCGTGCGCACCAGGTGCCCGGCGGCGGCTTCGGGCAGATCCCGGTTCGCCAAGGTCTTTTCGAAGCGCGCCGACGCATCCGTGCGCAGCGCCAAGCGCGAAGCGGTGCGCCGGATCGTGGCTGCGTGGAACGAAGCCACCTCCAGCACCAGCGCAGTCGTGTCGGAGGCTACCTTGGTCTCTTCGCCCCCCATCACTCCGGCGAGGCCAATGGGCTTAGGTCCTGCGCAAATCAATAGATCCGCCGGTTCCAGTTTGCGCTCGATGCCATCCAGAGTCGTCAAGCGCTCGCCGGCGCGCGCATCGCGCACCACGATGCCTTCGCTCGACAGGCGCCTGCGATCGAACAAATGATTGGGCTGGGCTAGATCCAGCATCACGAAGTTGGACACGTCGACCAGCACGTCGATCGGCCGCTGGCCGACAGCCAGCAAGAGCGTTCGCAGCCACAAGGGGCTCTTGCCGTTCGCCGCGCCTTCTAGGCACAAGGCCATGAAACGCGCGCAGGCCTTGGACTCGATGCGCACCGGAAACGGCGCGAGGGCGCCCGCTGGCGGCAGTGAGGTATCCAGAGGCTTGAGCGGCCGCTGGTAGATGGCGGAGAGTTCACGCGCGAAACCGCGGTGGCCCCACAGGTCGGGGCGGTGCGTGAGCGACTTGTTGTCGATCTCGATGACGAAATCGGCCAGGTCCAAGGCCGCGGCCACGGGCTGGCCGAGCGCGGCGGCGCCGTCCAGTTCCCAAATGCCCTCGTGGTCCTCGCCCAGTCCCAGCTCGCGCTCGGAGCAGATCATGCCGCAGGATTCGACGCCGCGGATCTTGGACTTCTTGATCTTGAAATCGGGAGCCAGGCTCGTGCCCACGGTCGCGACCGCGACTTTGAGGCCCGCACGCACGTTGGGAGCGCCGCACACGATCTGCAAGGGGGCCCCTTGGCCGATGTCGACGCTGCACACCGAGAGTTTGTCCGCATCCGGATGTTTTTCGCGCGTGAGTACATGCCCCACGGTCACGTCCGAAAGGCAGGGTGCAAAACGCTCGACCGATTCGACCTCGCAGGTCGAAAGCGTCAAATCAGCGGCGACTTGCTCGGCCGAGAGGCCGCTCAGATCGATGTGGCGCGCGAGCCAGCGGTAGGAGATCTTCATGGCGCGACTAGAACTGCTCCAAGAAGCGCAAGTCCCCGGCCAGCAGATGGCGCACGTCCTCGATGCCGTGTCGCATCATCACCAGGCGCGATAGTCCCAGACCGAACGCGAAACCGCTGTAGCGCTCGATATCGATGCCGCCGGCTTCCAAGACCCGTGGGTGCACCAGGCCGCAGGGCAAGAGCTCGATCCAAGTCGAACGCTTGCACACGCTGCAGCCTTGCTTGCAAAACGGGCAGCGCGCGTCGAGTTCGAAACCCGGTTCGACGAACGGGAAATATCCCGGACGCAGGCGCACTTCAATGGCCCTGCCGAAAATACCCTGCAACAAGGTTTGCATGGTCCCGATCAGGTTCCCGACCGAGATGCCTTCGCCAACGACGAGGCCCTCCATTTGATGGAAGGTGTGTTCGTGGCTGGCATCGGTCGTCTCTTGACGAAAGACCTTGCCCGGCGCGATGGCCCGAAACGGCGGCTTGAGGTGCGCCATGGCGCGCACTTGCACCGGCGACGTGTGCGTGCGCAGGACCAGACGCTCCTGTCCTGGCGGCGTCTTGACCCAGAACGTATCCATCGCGTCGCGCGCCGGGTGGTCTTTGGCGATGTTCAGCGCGTCGAAATTGTTGCGCTCGAGCTCGATTTCCGGGCCGTCGAGCACTTCGTAGCCCATCGAGGTGAACAGGTCCTCGAGCTCGCGCTGCACTTGCGTCAAGGGATGCAGCGAGCCGCGTCGCGCCTTGGGGGCCGGCAAGGTGGCGTCGAAATCGCCTCCCGAGCGCTCGCGCTCGAGCGCGGCTTGCGCCAGGCGCTCGCGCGCCGCGGCGAAGTCGGCCTCCAAGGCGCGTTTGAGTTCATTGGCCGCGCGCCCGGCGCCAGCGCGTTCGCTGGGCTCCAGGCTCGGCACCTTGGCGAGCATGCCGGCGATCGTGCCGCCCTTGTCGAACGCTTCGCGTTCGATCGAGCGCAGCACCTCTTGTGATGCTGCGCTGGACATGCGCGCACGATAGCCCGCAAGCAAATCGGCGTGCTCTGACTGCATCGCCTAAGCTCCTCGCACGGGCGAGGAATCAGCTCGCGTGCACGGCAGTCGCCGCGCGAGCGCGCTTGGCTGTTTCGACCAATTGATCGAAGGCGGCCGGGTCGTGAATCGCCAACTCCGAGAGCTGCTTGCGATCGAGTTGCACGTTGGCCTTCTTGAGCCCATCCATGAACTGCGAATAGGGCATGCCGCGCAGACGCGTGGCCGCCGACAGACGGATGATGAACAGGCTGCGGAAGTCACGCTTCTTGGTGCGGCGGTCGCGCGTTGCATACGCGTTCGCGCGCATCAAGGTCTCGGTGACCGTGCGCCACAGCTTGGACCTGCCCCCGCGGTAACCCTTGGCGGCTTTGAAACGACGATTCTTCTTGGCGCGCAGCGCCGGACCGTTGTTTGCTCGTACCATGGCTTAGGGCTCCATCATCTTGCGGACCAGGGTCGACCAGGTGCTGTTGAGAACCATGCGGCGGCGCAACTTGCGCCCGGTCTTGCCGTTGAACGGCGCGTGGCCGTGGCCGCGGTCGGGGTGACTGCAAATCGCTTTGCCTGACTTGCTGATCCGGAAGCGCTTCTTGACCGCGCTCTTGGATTTCATCTTGGGCATCTGGGCGTCCTTTGGAGCTCAGCTCGAGCTGCCTGTTAGGGCGTTGCCTGACGGCTCCGGGGGCGCCGCGAACCCACAGGGCCCGCTACCAGCGCCGCCGGCATTGGGGCCGGTTTTGACTCTTCGTGGACGGAATGCCGCCCTGAAGGGCAAGCAGGATAGCGTCCGGGGGTGCATCGCCCAAGCCTAGAAGCCAGATGGACGTTTAAAGGGCTGATCTTGCAAGGCCCTGCAGGGCTCGTGGTGCCCAATCGAGTCCAGACAGCCCTCCCCAAAGCGGCCTCCTGGCTACCATGAGGCGGGGAACGTTCTAACGGTCCCATGACGCTCCAGCTTCCCACGCCCGCGTCAGTCGGCATGCCCACTTTGGTTCTCGAGCCCCGGGGTCACTAGGAACATGCAAGCACCCTTCCTTCACGTATGGGCGAGCGGATTCTTGGCTCTCGCCGCACTGCCAGCCGCACTGCTCCATGCGTTACCCGGCAGCAACTGGGCCCAAGCCCAGACCTCCCTGGCAAGTACCGAGGATCCGCCGCCGATCTTCGCAGCGCTTGATTTCGATGCTGCGCTGGCAAAAGCCAAGGCCGAGAACCGCATCCTGGTCGTGAAAGCCACGGCTTCTTGGTGCGAGCCCTGCAAGCGCATGGACCGCACGACCTGGCGCGACGAGAAAGTCGTCCAGTGGTTCGAGGCCAAAGCAATCGCCATTCAGTTCGACGTCGACAAGCAGCGCGAGCTCAAGCAGAAACTCGAAATCGAGGCCATGCCGACCATGATCGCCTTCGTGAAGGGCGTCGAGTTCGATCGCATCGTGGGTTTCCAGGAGCCAGTCGATCTGCTCGCTTGGGTGGAAGGAGTCGCCGCGGGAAAGCGCTCGATCGAAGCGGTCAAGAGCCGCGCGGCCCAAGCGCCGCTCGGATCCGAGGAGGAAGTCGACAGCAGGTACGATCTGGCCAAAGATCTGCTGCGTTCGGGCAAGCTGGCCGAAGCTACCAAGGAGTTCGCCTGGCTGTGGGAGCATTCCGAGCAAAAACCGAGCTTCTCCGGCGTGCGCGGTTCGTTCATGGCTTCCGACATGCAAACTCTCGCGAAGAAGCACCCGCCGGCCAAGGAGCATTTCGCGCGTTGCCGAGACGAGCTTGGCGGATTGCTCGCAGCCGAAAAAGTCGCCCGGGACGACTTGTCCGACTGGATCGTGTTGAACGACGTAGTTGGAGAATCGCACAAGACCCTCGAGTGGTTCGACAAGGTCAAGGGGGATGCACGCTGGGCTCCGCTCCTTTCGTCCGTCGAATTTCGGCTCGAACGTCTGCTCCAAGCGGCCAACCGCTGGGCGGACATGGTGAGTTTGTATCGGGATCCCCTTGCCAAGGTGCGCAGCGACCACGAGTTCATGCTCGAGCTCCGGATCCTTGACAAGAAATTCGGGCGCAACGCGGAGCCAGCCAATCCCGCGAAGGAGCCCGACGCCAGCAGGTTCCACGAAAGCGGCGGCAAGATCTACGCTGCATTGCTGGCTGCCGGTCGTGACGGCGAAGCGGCAGCGATCGCCGAAGAGTGTCAGAAGCTCGAAAACACAGGTGCCATGCGTCTGGCTCTGGTTCGCTGGGCCCTCACGGCCAAACAGCCGCGGGACTTCCACGCCAAGTTGCTCGATGACGCGCAAAGCATGGGCAGCAAGGAACTGGCGGTCAGCTCGCTGAAAAGACGCCTCGAGAAGGCGCTTGGCAAACCGTCGGAGCGCTAGGAGCGCGGCGCGGAACGCCGGGGGCTTGGCCAGCGCCCCTTCCTTTGGACCTAACCCCTAGCGGTGCGCCAATAGCATGGTCATGCGCCGACCAAGCAGCTTGGGGGCGGCCTCGACCTTGCCCACATCCGAAAGCGTGTTCGCCACTTCGTCCATGACGCGCATGCCGTGTTCGGGGTGATCGAGTTGGCGGCCCTTGAATACGCACACCACTTGAACCTTGTGGCCTTCTTCCAAGAATTCGCGGCCCTTCTTGAGCCGGTACTCCAAGTCGTGCTTGTCGATCATCGGACGCACGCGCAGCTCCTTGAGCTGCGAGGAGTGGGTCTTGTGCCCTTGGCGGTCCTTCTTGCGCTGCTCGTAGCGAAATCGACCGTAGTCGAGAATCCGGCACACGGGCGGGACAGCGGTCGGCGAGACTTCGACCAAATCGAGGCCGGACTCTTCCGCCATGCGACGGGCTTCCTCGATGCGGATGAGCCCGATTTGGGTGCCGTGCTGATCGATCAGCCGCACCTCGGGGATCTTGATCTGACGATTGACTCGGAAAGAACGCTCGGTCACGAAACTCCTAGGTGGGTCATGGATGGGACGAAGCCAAGTACTGAGGATAGATCGATTGCTGCCATTGTGCTAGCCCTGCCCGGCTAGCCAATCGAAACATCGGACGCAAGGCCCGGCCATCATGAGGGCGGGAGGACGGTCCGGACATGGACCTCCTCGAGTTGCGACGGGCTGACCACCGAGGGCGCCCCGCACATCAAATCCGTGGCCGAAGCGGTCTTGGGGAAGGCCACCACGTCGCGGATGTTGTCCAGTCCCAGGGCCAGGGCCACGCAGCGGTCAAGGCCTAGCGCAAAGCCTGCGTGGGGCGGCGCCCCAAAGCTCAGCGCCTCCAGCAGGAACCCGAACTTTTGCTGCTGCTCCTCGGGGGAAAGCCCCAAGATCTGGAATACGCGCTGCTGCACGTCGGCGCGATGGATGCGGACCGATCCCGATCCCAGTTCCCAGCCGTTGTACACCAGGTCGTAGGCGCGGCTGGCCATGGCCGCCAGGTCCGGCTCGTCTCCGCCCATGGTCCAGTCTTCGGGAGCCGTGAACGGGTGGTGTTCGCTGGCCCAGGTACCGCTTTGGGCGTCGTGTTGGAACATCGGAAAGTGCGTCACCCACAGGAACTTGCGGGCCGGTTTGGAAGCGGCGCCTTCCTGGGCCTGCTGCAGCCACGAGCGGCCCACCGCGAGGCGCACCGCGCCCAAGGACTTTTTCGTGACCAAGTAGCGATCGGCCACGAACAAGCAGGTGTCGCCCTCGCTGGCGGAAATCGACTGCATCAGGCCCGGCGCCTTGCCGTCGGCGCAAAAGCGCGCCATGGGACCGCTGCCCCCCGCGGCGGAGGCTTTCCACCAGGCCAGGCCCTTGGCGCCCTCGGCCTTGGCCACGTCCTCCAGTTGCGTCAAGTCCTTGCGCGAAAGTTCGCGCGCCGCGGGCACGACCAGCACGCTGACGTTACCGCCGCTTGCCAAGGCGCTTTGGAACACGCCGAACCCACAGCCTTCGGCGAAGGCGCGCGCGTCCTTGAGCTCGAGCGGAATACGCAGGTCGGGCTTGTCGCTGCCGTAGCGATCCATGGCTTCCGACCAGCGCATGCGCGGGAACGGCTGCGTCAGCGTTTCTCCAAGCACCTCGGCGAACACTTCGCCCAGCACGCGCTCCCAAGCCGCAAACACGTCGTCTTCCTCGACGAAACTCATTTCCATGTCCAGCTGGGTGAACTCCGGCTGGCGGTCGGCGCGCAAATCCTCGTCGCGGAAACAGCGCGCGACCTGGAAGTAGCGG
>JAKFYL010000313.1 GCA_021730845.1 Planctomycetota bacterium
AGACAGCATCTCTTCCACTGTGCTCTGGAGCGCGCCCAGATCGAGGCCAACGAAGAAATCTTAGCGAACCTCGCGGCCCTCATCGCGTTGGTGGAGGAAGTCGATGAAAGAATGGACGAGCTCGTGGTATTTGAGGATTCGAGCGCACGCTTCGAGCTCGAATACGAGCTGAGCCGGGCGCGCGCGTACCTCGACCACCGCCCGAGCGTAGGACAAGGCCATTGAGCGCATTCCACGAGATCTGGATCGAGCAGTGCGACACCGCGCTGTCGATCCGCGAGAGCTTCGGCCTGCCGAAGGCGCTAGGCTATCCTGCCGGCGAGAGGCTCCTGGCGTTCGTGCGCGCGGCGGAACATGACGTCGACTTCGCGGCTAAGCTCCCCGACTTCTTTGCGCGCGTGCGCCAGCTCTTTACTCAGGGCGCGCTGCGCGACTACGTCGAAGGCGTGCGCCGCGTCGAGCCGCATGGCCACATCCTGCACTACAAGGAGGCACTGAAGGGTCTCGAGACGAGCTACCCGCCGAAGGTCCAGCGGTGCTCCGGCGACGCGGAAATCCGGACCTTATCCGGACGGGGATCTGCTCTTGCGGTTCAGGTAGCAGGTTGGTCCCGATTACGCGATTGTGACCGTGTAGACGCGAAACAGGGGTGACGATTGCCTTCGCGGCTCAATCGCGCGGTTCGAGCAACGGCTGCGCAATTCGGGATCGAGGACGGCGAGAATCCGTGCGAGCGGCAATCGAAAACTGACCCATTCGGCAATCGAAAATTGACCCACCCTAGGCCGACTTCCTCCCGAAAGTGATCCTGGGAAGGCTGCCTCCCGGCCTGCCCAGGATCACTTTCGGGAGGAAGTCGGCCTAGGGTGGGTCAGTTTTCGATTGCTGCTCGTACAACCTGCGCCCAGTTGCAACCGCCCGACGGGATCGTGAGTCCAGTGCCGTAGGTAGCCATGCTGGCATTTGCGAGGCAGTGGGGCGGCTCCGCCCAGTGGCCTGTGGGTTTGGTATTTGTTAGGGTTTCGCTCTGATTCGCGATCCACCCCGTTACCCTTGTCCCGTAACCCCCGAGGAGCGATTGCCCATGGCCCAGCGAACCGCAATCGAGTGGACAGACGCTACGTGGAACCCAGTTCGAGGGTGCACGAAGGTCAGCCCGGGGTGTGCCCACTGCTACGCCGAGACCTTCGCGGAGCGCTGGCGCGGTATTCCCGGACACCCATATGAGCACGGATTCGATCTCCGGGTCGTCGAGGAAAAGCTCACCGAACCGCTCGTGTGGGCTCGCTCGCGCAGGATTTTCGTCAACTCGATGAGCGACCTGTTCCACGAGCGGGTACCCGGGAACTTCATCGCGCGCGTGTTCGGTGTGATGGAGCTAGCGGATTGGCATGTCTACCAGGTGCTTACCAAGCGCGCATCGCGCATGCGGGAACTTCTCAGCAAGCGACTTCGGCGTGTCGCGAAACTTGAGCATGTGTGGCTTGGCGTCAGCGTGGAGAACCGAAAGCAAGGCGTGCCTCGAATCGACGAGCTGCGTAGCACGCCGGCCGCACTCCGGTTCCTCTCCATCGAGCCGCTCCTGGAAGACCTTGGGGTTTTGAACCTCGCGGGAATCCACTGGGTCATCGTGGGCGGCGAGAGCGGAGCCGGTGCACGCCCGATGCGTTCCGAGTGGGTCATCTCGATCCGCGAGCAGTGCATGGCCGCAGGTGTCCCCTTCTTTTTCAAGCAATGGGGCGGAGTACGAAAGGGCTTGAACGGACGCGAGCTGGACGGGCGCACCTTCGACGAGATGCCGCAACACTGCGAACCGGTCGTTCCTTCGGCCAACGAGCGTCGCAGGCGCATCGACCAGCTGGCCACCCGTTGACGGGACGCCGCACGGATTCAGCCTGTCTTGACTTCCGCTCCCCGCACCACCATCTGGCCGCTCGACCCGCACACGGGAGCGAAGCACGAGATTCTTCGCCGCTACCTCGACGCCTGGATCCCGATCCTCAGCCTCGGGAAGTTTCCGAAGCTCGTGTACATCGACGGCTTCGCCGGCCCAGGACGATACGCAGAGGGCGAGCACGGCTCACCGATCCTCGCGATCAAGGCGGTCCTCGCACAGCGGGTCGCTATCACTGCGGAGCTCGAATTCTTCTTCGTGGAAAAGGAGGCGGATCGATCGACCGTGCTCGAGGCTCTGGTCCGTGAGCTTTCGCTCCCACGGAATCTGATCTGCTCCGGGGAACGCACTTGGACCATCAGCCTTCATCTCTGACCTCCAGCGATGCAGAACGCCGGAGTCGACGCCAAGGTTGGTGGCCACCTCGCCCACCGTCCGACCCGGCTCGCGGCTTAGCCGCACCGCTTCACGCTTGAACTCCGCACTGTACTTTCGTCGTGACTTTGCCATAGACACCTTTTCCTTGCCTGGAGCATCGCTGCTCCTTGTCTGGGTGTCCACTTTTCCGGGGGAAGATCACTTCAGCCGCAGCGCCTCGATTTACGGCGCGCGTGTACTCGTTGGAGCGAGTGAGGATGACGACGCGTGCCCTGAAGTACCCAACTCCCTCTGCAACTCGGGGGCCGCCTACTTGTTTGAACTGGCTCCCGACACGACGCAGTTCTGCTCGTGTCCATTCGGCGGGTCTTGCGGCAACGCTGACGACTACGGTGGCTGCTCGCACTCGATGGGACACGGAGCGATTCTTTCGGCTGGCGGTCCAACCAGCGTGGCGGCCGACACGCTCTTGCTCGAGGCGCGCTGGCTTCCGCCGCACAAGCCCGGAGTCCTTTTCATGGGTGGCGCCTACAGCGCGCCAACTCCATTCGGAGACGGCGGCCTGTGCGTACAGCCGGGCCTGGCCGGGTTGTTCCGTTTCACTCCACCCCAATCGAGTGGTTCGGAAGGCGTGATGACCTGGGGCCCAGGCTTGATCGCTGGCACCGGGTCCAACCCACCAGCGGGCCAAATCTCGGCTGGCCAGACTTGGTATTTCCAAACCTGGTTCCGCGATCCGAGCGGCCCGTGCGGTTTGACCTACAACCTGTCGAGCGGCCTGCGCGTAGTCTTCACACCCTGAAATAGGAGGACAATTGCCCATCCGCTTGTCGATTACCTTGCCCCATTTTTTCGAGGCCGGCTACCCCAGCAGTTGCTGGCCTCGGTCGCCTCGCTCGAGTGCTGCGTGCAGTCGCCCGTAGGTGCGGCGCGGGGCTCTCGAGCCTTGCGCTCTGTAACCACTGCGCCAAGCACGCGGGAGCCTAGGCGCGTCAATTCGGGGCTGACGCGTCGGGCTTGGCGGCTGATCGGGTGCTGAGCTTGCCGAGGATCTTTGCCAGCACGAAACTTTTCCGGTCCTCGACTTCAGCCGCGTAGCGTTTCTGCCATTCATACTCAATAAGCAGAGGCTTACCTTCCCAGCCGAAGCGCGGCCGCTGCGGCTGGGAAGGCACCAACCCATTCTCGACCCGGTTGACATGGAAGAAACACTCAGGGCGTACACCCATGCTTTGCCCCTGGCCTAAATCAAGGGCAAATCGAATACTGCAAACCGTTGGTCACGGCCGTGGTTGCAGGCGAGGCCGGGTCGCGATACCAACCTTGCTGCTGGACCTGTTGGCCAGCCACGAGCAGCGGACCTCCACTCGGATGTGCAAGCAAGTCTGCCAGCGTGTAACTCATCGCCCCACTACAGGCGCTCAGCCCGCCAGAGTTTTTGATGGACAAGCGGTATTGCGGGCCGTTCACGCATTGGAGCCCGTTGGAGAATGGCACGCTCGCCGGACCGGTGGTGCCGAAGAATTGGATCCCGTTTTGACCAGGTTCCATGCTCGAACTGACAACCGCGAAACCGGCTGCTTGGGCAAGCGAGGGGACGCCCGTCGAACCGATGACTGCAACGCAGCCGTTCGAAGAAGGATTGGAACTGCAGTAACTGACCCCCACTTGGCACGCCTCCACCACGAGCGCAGCGTTGTGATACCAGCTTGCGGCCAGATCGCCAAAGGCTAGCGTCCCTTCCAAGAAGGGAATATCCAGAATGCCGAAGCTGCTCACGCCCCACGCAACAACAGATCCATCGCTGCGCCGCGCCAGGCTGTAGGACGAACCCGCGTCAATCTCGACGTACGAAAGCCCAAGGGGTAGGTCCGGAACTTCAAGCTGGCCAAAACCGTTGTCTCCCCAAGCAACCACGCTGCCGTCGCTGCGCCGCGCCAAGCTGTGGGACACTCCCGCGGAGATTTCCACGTAGGTCAGCCCTGGCGGCAAGTTCGGCACGTTGCATTGGCCGGAAGTGTTCAAACCCCAGGCCAGTATGTTGCCACTGCTGAGCAAGCCCATGGCATGGAATCTGCCAGCGGCGAGGCCAACGTAGCTTTGTCCGCTGGGGGGCGGGGGCGCAACAGTCTGGCCGTAAGAATTGCTGCCCCAGCCAACCGCCGAACCGTCACTGCGCCGTGCCATACTGAAAAAGTCGCCAGCCGCAACCTCCACGTAAGTTTGCCCAGGGGGCAGGTCAGGCACGCTGCACTGATCGGAGAGGTTGTTGCCGAACGCCACGATCGATCCGTCGCTTCTGCGCGCCAGACTATGGGCGCCGCCCACGGAAATCTCTACATAGGTCAGGCCGGGGGCAAGCTCGGGCACGTCGCACTGCCCCCAATTGTTTCTGCCCCAGGCGAGCACTTTGCCGTCGCTGGTTCGCGCCAGGTTGTGGCTGAAAAAGAGAGCCGGTCCAACGGCGTCTACGTCCAAATATATGCTGCCGGGCGCTGGAGGTGGAACATTTCCTTGGCAAGATTCGTTGTTGCCCCAAGTGACGAGCCGGCCGTCGCTGCGCCTGGCGACGACGCTGGCATGACCCATTTCGAACTCCGCGAAAGTCAAGCCGGAAGGAAGGGTCGGCACGTTGAGCTCGCCGGAGAGGTTGCTACCGAAGCCAACGATCACCCCGTCGCTGCGCTCTGCGAAGCTAAATTCACCACCCGCGGCGACGCGAACGTAACTCGTGCCCGGCGGCAGCGCCGGCACGTCGAGTTGACCATCGTTTCCATACCCCCAGGCCACGACAGTGCCGTCACTTCGCAGCGCCAAACTGTGTTCCCACCCTGCACTGGCCTGAACGTAGATCAAACCCGAAGGCAAGGCCGGAACTTCGGTCTGGCCAAAGTAGTTAGCGCCCCAAGCAACGAGCTGGCCATCGCTTTGCAGACCGAGCCCATGGCTATATCCGGCGGAAATCTGCACGTAGGTGACGCCCGCTGACGGAACGGGAGGGCTTGCCTGTCCGTATACGTTGTGCCCCCAACCCACTACGTGCCCGTCGCTGCGTCGCCCAAGCGAGAATCCATTGCCTGCGTCAATCTCTAAGTAGCTAGTCCCATTGGGCGGGACAGGTGCTACGGCTTCCCCGTTGGTGTTCTGGCCCCAGCCCAGGACTCTACCGTCGGCCCTGAGCGCCAGGCTGTGGTTCGTGCCCGCCGCAACCCGAACGAAAGGGCTGGCCTGGGAAGGCACGATGGCTTGCGCGTACTGGTTGTATCCCCACGCGGCCAGAGATCCGTCGGCGAGCACAGCCAAAGAGTGGCCCCCGAACGTCGATACGTCGGTCAAGACCTGATCGTACAAACGGCTGTCGAATCGACTCAATCCCCAACCGATGATTTCGGATTGGGCCCTTGCTTCGACGCTGAGTCCAGCAAGCACGACTGCGATGGAAACTGCGCGAATGTGGCATGTGCTGGTCATGAATTCCTGCCTGGTGATTTCCGTCGCCCGGAATCCAAGGACCTTGGATCCCTGCGCCTCGCTGCAGCCCGCGGACGCACTACTGTACCCTTTTTTAGGATCCGCCCGGTCGCCGGGCAGATCGCCGAGCTCGATGCGCGCACACAGGCCGTGCGGGAAAGGGGGTACGTGTCTCCACGCAGGGAAAGCGCCCTCATCGAGTGAGGATCGATAGGTGGGTAGGCCCGCAGTGGCGGCCAGGGGCGGGCAGAACGGCCCGGAGCGGCCAGCGTTCGAAACGCAGGAGCCCTGGACCGCACCGGCGACGCAGGAAGCTGCGTGATGGTCAAGCGCTTGGATGTCCTGCGCGCCCTGGGCGCCGGGTGAAACCACGGCGCCAGAAACTTTTCGGGGGTAATGGCAGCCTAGCGCACTACGTGGGCAGATCCCGCAAACCATCCCCATGCGTCGCATACCCTTACAAGCTGAATGGCTGCTTTCTAGCAGTCCTCCTGGAAGCACACCTTCGCTGGAGGTCATCCCACATGAAAAACTCACCGCATCGATTGGCTCGACGTCACCTGGCGCTTGCCAGCGCCAGGCCGGCTGCGCCGAACACGGCCGAAGTGCTAGCCTGGCGCCGGGGAAAGGCGCTTGGACTTCCTATACTCTCGAGCGTGTGGGCCTGAGTGAAGCGGCTGAGATCGTGGCGGTCTGTCGCGCGGGGAGGAGAAGGCAGCGCATCCCGATCCTCGACCTCCCCCTTCCGACGCCCGCGCCCGAAGGCGCGGAGAGGATCGCCGCCTACCGACACTGGCTGGGAGCACGAGCATCAGCGAAGTCGACGCGAATCCACAGGTACCGGACTGGGGGAGGAGGTGCACGAGGTCGCGATCGCGCTCCTCGGGCTCACCGAGCATCACCGTAAGGACCGGCTGCGCGTGCGCCCCGAGATCCCGTTTCTGGACAGCTTCGAGCAAAAGGGTTGGATCGACGACTCGAACACCTGCCTCGGCTGGGTGTGGTTGACCGAGGCGGGCCAGGCGCGCGCCCGCGAGATGCTGAGGAAGCACTTGGGGATCGTCGTGCCGGGACCCGAGGCCGGGGGCGAGCCGCCCAGGGGCTGACGGCACGTTCCGACATCCTGATCGAGGTCGGCACGGCCACCCCGGAACCCGGGTGAACCTCGACCCCGAACCCTCTTCTTGTGAGCTCAAGGCTGGCCGGACCGTTCTCCGATTCTGTCAGAAGTTGACAGTTTCTAACAGACGGGCTAGGGTTCGGATCATGAGCGACAAGCACGAGCTGACCAGCATGACGGTGTCCCTCCCGTCGACGCAGAAAGACTACGTCCGCGAGCAGGCCGCGGCCACCGGATGCAGCACGCCGAGTGAGTACATCCGGCGCCTGATTCACGCGGACCAGAAGGCGCACGAGCAGGAGGAGTTGGAGCTCAAGATCCTCGAGGGCCTCGACTCCCCGGCGCGAGAGATGACGGGCAAGGAGTGGTCGAAGCTGCGGCAGTCCATGCGGAACAAGCTCACGAAGAGGCGGAAGGCCCAGTGAAGGCCTCCGCGTGAGCGGACGGGTGATCTGGCGAGCGGTCGCCGAAGCGGACCTCACCGAGGCCTACCTCTACATCGGCAACGACTCCCCCGAAGCTGCGGAGCGGTTGCTCGACGCCGTCGGGGATGCCGTCGCGCTTCTCCTGGAGAAACCGCAGGCGGGTAGTCCAAGGGAGTTCCGCTCACAGCGTGCCCAGGGCATCCGCTCCTGGGCGCCGCGCGGGTTTTCGAACCACCTGATCTTCTACAAGGTTAGCGGCGACAACATCGAGGTCGTACGCTTCCTTCACGGCGCACGAGACCTACTGCTCTTCCTCGATGAGGACGGTTGAAGGAATCGGACATCGTCGACCAACGCGGGTAGAGGGTATTTCGCCCCCAGGTTCCCCGCAACTCCGAGCCGACCCTCACGCGCGCGTCGCTCGCTGCATTTAGGTTGATGACGTGCAGCAGCTTCCTCTCCATGAAGCGATCGATCAATCTTGCCAACTGGGCCGAAGTCGGGGAACCAGCGGAGAACTTTCGGGGAACCGCCTCCGGCTTCCCAAACTGAATGTCGAGGGTTCGAATCCCTTCGCCTGCTCCACACAACCAGCGCACGAGCAAAAACTTACGGCGATGCGCGAATGCGGTCATTCGTGAGCTACCGCGCTACGACGTAAGCTGCATTGCCCGCAGGGTCAGAGACTTTCCAAAGCTGGCCGTGCGCGCGAGCGCAAGCCGTGTCGAAACCAAGGAACGTGAACTGATTTCCGCGCTGGTCTGTCAACACCCACAGATCGGGTGTGCCGGCTTGGTAGTCAATACACCCAGGAGCGCCGTTCTTGCCCTTGTACTAGTTGCTA
Organism: Planctomycetota bacterium; assembly: GCA_021730845.1. GTDB lineage: Bacteria > Planctomycetota > UBA1135 > UBA1135 > JAKFYL01. Next base: position 8,133 of record JAKFYL010000313.1, read on the forward strand.
GATGTCCCGGCGCGGACGTACTCGGCGAATCGGTCGGCGCCGCAAACCAGACATGGAACGTGGAAGACGCCTTCGGGCCCGTCAGAACTTAGCCCTCTCGAACTCCTTCCCGTTGAACTTGCACACGCCGTGCTCGTGCGTGCCGAGCCACAGGCCATCCTGGCGGTCATTGTAGATGGAGAATACTGTGATTGGCTTTCCGTCGACTAGGACGGGATAGTTCGTCAGGGTCTTCCCGTCGTAGCGCCAGACGCCAGCGCCGTAGGTCGCCATCCAGAGATCGCCGGCTTTGTCTTTGGCCATGGACATGATGAAGGTGTAGTCCTCATCTTCGCCGTCCGCGCGATGGGCGAGGCCCGCCGTCTTGATGTAGCGGAGCCCGCCGGCACCCTCCGTGGCTGGTTCCGTTGGGTACATGTCGAATCGGTGCCGCGTGTTGGTGATCCAGAACTTCCCTTCCCGGTCTTCGATGATGGAGCGTGTGCCGAAGGTGCGTTCGTTTTTCTCGTTGAAGGCAAGTTCCTGCTGGGAAACCCAGACGAAAGTCTTGCCGTCGTAGCGGCACGCCCCAAGACTCGCGGTGCCGAACCACACGTTGCCATGGCTGTCTTTGTAGACGGTGTAGGCGTCATAGGGACTGTACTTGGCGTTCGGGTACTTCGAGCGCGGCAAGCTGGCGTAATGCGCATCGCCGTCTGCGGTCGTGGGGATCTTGAGTTTCCGCAGGGACTTGCCGTCGTAAAAGACGGCGAGGGGATCTTCGCCGCCGGCATTGAACCAGAGGACATCGGGCCCGAGCTTGACTTCCGTGACGGCGGGTTCGGATTCGTTCGGCTTCAGCGTGGTGAAGGTGCGGCCGTCGAACTTGCTGATTCCTGTGTATGTGCTGATGTAGAGATTGCCGGAGCGGTCTTCCTGGATCTTGCCGATTCCGTTGTCTGGAAGGCCGGACTCGGTGGTGAAGTGATCGAACGTGCTCCCCTTCCCATCCCAGCGGTAGAGGCCTGATCCTTCGCCGAAGTTGTTGCTGAACCAGTAGGTGCCCTTACTGTCCTGGAAGATGTGGAAGATGCACTTTTCGAGTTCGGTGACGACTTTGAAGGGGGCGGGGAGGCTTTGCGTGGCGGGTTGGGCGGCGTCCTGGGCGCGGGCGTGTGGCGCGAAGGCGGGCGCGAGGAGGGAGAGTGCGAAAATGGATGCAACGATGAGTGTGTGCCGCATGTGTGCCTCTGTGTGGGTGGGCGCACGATACCACGGCTTGAGGCGGCGTTGCGTCGCGAGTGTGTCACGCGAAAGCGCAAAGCGGCGAACCGTGATGTCAGAGATTGAGTGGCCGTGCGCATGTTCGACGTGGACTAGATACCCCGAGCTGTGACACCGCCTGCCCGTGGGTCAAGCTCGGGAAGCAGTCGGCTGGGTTGGGTCAACTTTCGATCACCGCATGGGTCAGGATTGGTTTACCGCTTCCAGTGCTCACGTCATCGTTCGTGGAGGCATACGGTTCGACCATCAGGCCGCACCTGGACGGCATCCCCAGGGCACCCGTCTTCGCGTTCCTCGATCCGTTCGGCTACACGGGGATTCCGTTCTCCGTGGTCAGGGAAATCCTCCAGCGGCCTAGCGCGGAGGTGCTCGTGACGTTCATGTACGAGGAAATCAACCGGTTCGCGACGATTGAAGGTCAGGCCGTCCATATGGACCAGCTCTTCGGCACCACGGAATGGCGCGATATCGCCCGCCTGACTCGCGTGTCGGAGCGTCGGAACTTCCTTGAAAATCTCTACGCGCAACAGCTCCGAGGTTGCACGAACTTCGCCCGCAGCTTCGAGATGCGCAACAAGAAGAACGCAACCGACTACTTCCTCTTCTACGCGACGAGCCACCCCCTCGGGCTGGCCAAGATGAAGGAAGCGATGTGGCGTGTGGATTCGGGCGGCAACTTCTCGTTCTCCGATGCCACGGACCCCAATCAAATCGTGCTCTTCGGCGAACCGGACCACGCAGCGCTCGGTGAAGTGATCCATGCGGCGTTCCGAGGACGGGTAGCGACCGTCAAGGAGATCGAGCGCTTCGTAGTCGAGCGGACGGCGTTCACGGCGAGCCACTACAAGAAGGCACTGAAAAGTCTCGAGACGAGTACCCCACCGAAGGTCCAGCCGAGCGATGCTCCGGCGACACGGAAACCAGGCACCTATCCGGACGGGGAACTGCTTCTGCGGTTCACCTAGCAGGTTGGTCTCGATCACGCCCTCGGGACGGCACCCCTTCGAAACATGAACGACGATCACCCGCGTGGTTGGCGCAACGGTTGAGCTCAGTCGAACTTGAAGACGGCGAGAATTTGACTGGCGGGATTCTGGCTAGGGTACGAACAGCGGCAACCGAACCAATGAGTGCGAAGGCACCGTGACCTGGCCGGCCAACTGTTCGCCCGAGGAAAGTTGAATCGTCCAGGCGTAGTCGCCGCGCGGCAAGCCTTGGATTCGCAGCAGGCCATGGGAGTCGGTTTCGAAAGTGGCTGACGAAGCGCTGATCCGTTTGGCTTGCAACCAGCTGGCAAGTGAAGCGTCGAATTCGAGCGAGCGCACTTGAATGGGCAGAGACTGGATCGGCAGACCGCTTGCGGTCTTGACCTCGAATTCCAAGTTGCCCAGCCTGCGCACTTGAATCGTTGTCGGCGTCCCGGCTTCGCGAGCGTCGACCCAAGTTTGCGTGGACCAATATCCGGGTTGATCGATCTTCAAGAAGTACTTGCCCGGCATGAAGTAGGTCCAAGCCGCAAGGCCTGAGGAATTGCTGGTCACCGCGGTTTGTCCAAATTCCATGTCCTCACTGGCCCACAGCTTGCAGGTCACTCCGGCCAGGGGTGTCGTGCCATCTTGGAGCACGGCCTCGATCACCAACTTGGGTTCGAACTCGATTTCGTGCACGTGGCTCGGATCCACGCCGACCAAAACGGGCAGGTCGTAGGCATATCCCAGGTCCGCGTGGCTGACGTAAGCGAAGTAGTCTCCGGGTTCGATGTCGACCAAGTCGAGACAGCCAGCCTGATCCGTGTGGCCGATGTCCGACCAAGTGCCCTTGTCCTTGCGCAAACCAAGTAGTGCCGCGGAGACCGGCGCACCCTCGTGGTTCACAACTTGGAATCGACGCTTGTTGGTTGACGGGGTAATGGAGACGAGCGTTTCGACGTCTGCATCTGAAATGATGCCGTTGCGGCTCGCAAGTGTCTCTTTGCTATGGGTGGAGACGAGTCGAACCGTATAGGACCCGACCAGCGCGCCCTCTACTCGAACTCGTTCTCCACTCGTGATTGGCTCGGACACAAAGAAGTTCTGGCCGCTTGCGCTCCGGAACTGAACAATCAGTTCGAAGGGCCCGCCTAGGCTCGCATCGAAGTCGGCGTGCACCGTGAACTCGCGGCCGCTGGGCGCTGGAAGCTCGAGATACCAATCCACACCCGGCTTGAGGAAATGCCGGACGCCGTAGATCGACTTCGGGCCACTTGGGAGGTCTCGAATCAAATGGAACGTGTACGTACCCGAGCCTATGCTCTGCAATTCGATCAAGCCTTCGGAGTTAAACCACGTTTCTGGAATGAGATCGTCTCCAAAGGCCGCCAGAGTGAATTTCGTTGGGTCGATCGGCGCGCTGGAAAGCAGTCGAACCTTGAGTGTTTGCGCCTTATGGAGGGCTACCAAACCAAAGTCGATCAACTCGCCCTGGTCGCGAAACGTCTCGACCCAGCGCGGGGAATAGCCCGGCGCGGAAAACCGAACTCGCGCCCTTCCAGAGGCGAGCCCAGGGAAGTCGAACTCGCCTGCGTCGTTCGCGAATAGCTGGGCGGCATAGGGCGCCACGGGTTTGGCAATGTCCGTGATATAGGGCTGCACGACGGCACGCGGAATCGGCTGCAGCGTTTGCTCGTCCACGACCCTTCCAAACCCTCGATTGCCATCCGTTAGTTCGAGCGTGATGCCATCGACTCGCTGTCCGGGCGCAAGCTCGACAGCAAACAGTTTGCTGGGAGCTTTGCCGTCTGCTGCGGCTCGAACTTGGACTTGGCCTGTCAGCGTCCCCTCGATCTCGAATGAGCCATCTTCCCGCGACCTGAATTCGCAGACCGATTCGCCGTTGGAAAGCGCTGGCTGCCAACTGATGATGCTGAAATTCTCGACCGGCTGGTTGTTGTACAGCACGCGTCCCGCCATCGAACCGCCACGCTTCAGTGTCACGTCGTGCGAGATTAGCGGCGCGCCCGATACCCGAATCGGAGCTGTCTTGGTTGGAATGAAACCTGGTGCGCTGATCCACCCCACTGCGGTGCACTCGGGCAAACCGTTGAGGTACATGTATCCGTGCTCAGAATCGGAGGCCCTTGCGGTCGCAGTGGATGTGACGCCTCCCACCGTCCAGGTGAACACGGCCTGGGCGCCGCGAATGATCTCGCGTGCTTCATCATATGCCAAGCTAGCGCACTCATAGCCCTTCGTCGCATGGAAGTCGATACGGTGCCTTGAGTTTGGTGCTGGCGATAGAACTCGCTCGTCGCGCATTGTCGCTCCCCAGCCTTCAAGTCGAAACATGTAACTGTCCGCGAGCGAAATCGGCAATCGAAGCGGTCCCCACGCACCGTCGACGACTTCGGCAGAATCGAGTACGTGAATCTGTGGCCCGTGTTCGACGTGCCCAACCACGCGCAGGGGACCACCGAAAGTGCTGGAAGGATCCAGCGTTACCGATCCGCCAACTTCAAAGGTTGCATAGAGTTTGAGCTGCACCTGTTTGCGCGCTCGTCCTATCCACGCTTCGGACCTATACGAGCCGTGCTGCGCGCGTAGCAGCATTTCACCCCGCCACGCAGCCACCTGACAGCGCCCATCTATATCCGTTCGATACCCTCGTATGAGCACACGGGCTGCTTGTGGGTCAAAGCGATCGGCGACACCGTTCGAGGGTATCGGCTGGAATTGCTCGATCAGGGCCGCTGCGGCTGGCGATCCGTCAGGAAACGTAACTCGAACCGCCGTTGACTGGCCTTGGTGGAGCACGATGGGATTGGGAATATCCCGGGCCGGCGAAGCGCCATCCGGCATCACCAGATGGGGTTCGAAGTCCGTATGTGTGATCCAAATCGCCGCGGGGAGTTCTGCCTGCGCGGCATGCAAAGGGATTTCGAAGAACCCCTCTGCGTTCGAACGGACCGTGATTGACGCACTTTCGACCTCCGACCAAATTTGCCGGCTCCAGCCAACCCACGCACCGAAGAAGCGCGGTTCGAGCGGAGTCCAGGTT
>JAKFYL010000382.1 GCA_021730845.1 Planctomycetota bacterium
ACTGCGCTTCGCTCAAGAGACCTTCCGCGCGCAATTCCTCGCGGCTCTCGATCGGTCTAGTGGCGCGCCGCTCCACGATTTTCTGGGCCGTCGGCAAATCGAGACCGGGAATGAAGCGCAAACGCGACAACGGTGCGCGATTTACGTCAGAGCCCACGACCGCCACGCACGACTCGACCGTTTCGTCCAACGCGCGCTTCAAGTTGGCTTTGCTGACCAGTCCCTGTTCGGGTCCCAGGCTCAAGTGACGCAAATCGACCTTGAGGATCTCGTTCATCGGATCCTGCAAGCGCCGCCCGAGGCTCACCGCCGCGCGTTGGGGCACGGTCAAGTCCGGCAGCTCGCGACGCGCCCACTCAGAAGCCGCGTAGCTTGCGACGCCCGCCTCGTCGACCACGTGCGCAAACACGTCCATACCAGCGGCGGCCAGTGCACGCCGCAAGACCGGCAGCGCCGTGCGCGCCAACTTGCCCTGTCCGATGGCGATCGTGGGCGCCAGCAAGCGCTCCTCGCGCACCAGAATGGCCTTCAAATCAGCGCCCAGCTGGGCCGCATCCTTGGGACCCGTTTCGCCGCCGGAAAGCTCGATGCGCTGAGGTGTTCCGACTACGCCGCCCTCGCGATCGAGCACGGCCAGCGTCCAATCGCCTTTGGCGCTCACGTCCAGTCCCGCGACTTCGCGCAGGCCTAGGGGCGGAGTGAGCAGCATCTGTCGCAAGCGCTGGCACAAGAAGCGCAGCGCTTCGTCGTCGGCGCGCTCCTTGAGGTCGAGGCGCACGTCGGCATCCAGCAGCGGCAGCAGGCGGTACTCCAGCGTGCGCAATGCCACCGCGTCGAGCACGCTGGCGTATTCCGGATTGGTGTGTCGGCCCAGCGACGCGCGCACCTTGGGCAAGGACGCGCCGCGGTTCAAGGTAATCACAGTCGAGACCGCGCGTTCTTTCTGGGCTTGGCGAATGGCAAGCAGACGCTGGCCTTGGATCTGGCGCAACGGTTGGCGGACGCGTAGCAGCGGCTTGTGGCGACCGACGCGCGCCTCGTCGGAGGCGCGCACGCTCAAGACGCCTTGCCGCGCAAGCATGCGTCGCACGGCCGAACGCACGCGCGGATCGCGACCTAGGCGGTCGGACAGAATGCGCATGGCGCCGGCCAGCGCTTCGCCTTCGGTGTGCACGCCCTTGTCCGGATTCACGTACGGCGCGCACAGTCGAGCTAGCGCCGGCGAAAGTGCGATCTGCCCGTGCAGCAACGCTTCCTGCGCCGCGATTTGCGCAGCGCGCTGGCGTTCGCGCTCCTGTTCCGCTTCGAGTTCGTCCGAGGAATCGTCGGCGGAATTGCTGGCGCCCTCGGCCGCTGCCTGGATGGCCGCGGCACCTTCGCTCCCATGTGGGTCGACTTCCCCGTCAGCTGCGGGGGTGGACACCTCGGGAATCTCGAACTCTTCGCCGGAGCCGGCACCGGACTCCGCCGCGCTCTCCGCGGCCTCGGATTCTTCGCCCGATTCACCGGCACTGAGCTCGTGCTCAGGAGTTGCGGCCGCGGATCCCTCGGAGCCGCCGCCTGCACCGCGCTCGGGTCGCGGCATGGGGCGCGTCAAGTCGTCGGCCAAGTGCCCCAGACCGCGGTCCAGCGCCAGTTGCACCTCCGGTTCGGGTCGCCTGTGCGGCAGGAACTGATCTTCCAGCTCGAAGCGATCCATGCACGTGCGCACGCGCTCCAAGACCGACTCGTCGACATCGTGGTAGGCCGATGCTGGTCGCGCGGGCGCGCCCTCGACTCCTGGAGTCGCCGGACTCGCGGGCGGAGCCAACATGCGCAAGATCGTCGCTCGCCGGCGATCGAGTTCCTCGAGTTCGCGGCGGTAGCGGTCGAGGCGTCTCACGACGCCTTCAGGCATGCCGCCCGTTTCCTTGCGGCGCACTCGGCCGATGAATGGAGCGGCAAGTCCCGCGTCCACCATTTCGAGCGTGGCTCGCACGCACTCGGGGTTCGTTTCGAACTGGCGGGCCAGATGCTCGACGATCTGGTTAGAAGTCACGGGTTTGCTCTGCGGAGAGGGGCGGAGTCTTCGCCTGCCGCACCGCCCGCATGGCAGCGACGCATGTCAGTCGAAAACGGGGTCGATAGGAACTTGGGGAGGAATGAAGATACCCAATGTTGCCGGTTTCTTAGAGTGGTCCGCGAAGAAACCCGCGCGCGCCGGCCCTGGCGACGCAGCTGGCTACGTGGCAAGGGGCGCAGCAGGCCGTCTTCCCAGCGGCAGCCGCCGAGCAACCGACGCGGCCTAGACCGGGCGCCATGGCGCTGCCGGCGACGCTCGGGTCCAAGCGAGGCTAGATACCCACGACCGCGGCCAAGGCCTTGCCAAAGCGCATGCCGCTAGCCTCGTCCAGGCCGGTCACGACATTTCCGTCATGCTCGACTTGGCGCGACGAAACGCGCGCACCGCCGGCGCGCATGGCAGGAGCCACGCTTGGGTGACCTGTGGCACGGCGCCCTTTGAGAACGCCCGCGGCCGCCAAGATGGCGACGGCGTGCCCCCAAGCAGCAACCAACTTTCCGCTGGCGTGGGCTTCGCGTGCCAGCCGCAGCGCATGTTCGTCCTTGACCAAATCCAAGGCTCCCTCGCCACCCGCGAACAAGATTCCCGAGTAGGGCGTCATGCTGGCCTGGCTGAGCAGCCCGTCGACTTGGAACTCATCCTGCAAACGACCACGCACCAATTCCGTTGCCTGCGTTGAGACGGACCACGTGCCGACATGCACGTTGAATAGGCTCGAGCGCGCGTAGCGCAGACACTCTTCGCCGAATTCCTTGGAAGGAACGACGACGAGCACCATGCTGCGGTACTTCTGCACCACCAAGCCGTCGGCGTCCTTTTCGACGCCCGGAGCACTTTCCTTCTTGGACATGGGCGACGATGGTCCCCTGGAGGACCTTGGGGATCAAGCGCGTCTGGCCGGAGAATCGGCGCTTGGGACCTCCCTACTGGCAGCCGTTGCCTGGGGGGATTGCCCCCAGCTTGGATTCGCAAGCCTCGGGGGGGCAAGCCCCCCCTGGATCGCCCCTTGGGGGGGATCGCCGCCCGCCAGGAAAACTGCGTCCAAGCGTAACGACGGTCCGCGACCCCGATTGTTTCAAAAAGTGCTAAAACAGCCCCACGCGCACTGCGGCGCCCTTGGGACCAAGACGAATCGGGTCTCGGTCCTAAGGACTGCTCGCGGTTTCTTCCCCAGCGCAAGAACAGAGAGAGGATCCTTGCCATGCATCTAGCCAGTTCGATTCGCCACACTCCGATCTTCGCTCTGGCCATCGCCGCGCTCCTTGCGCCGCTCGCTCGCGCGCAGACCGTGCTTTCCGGCTGGGGAGATCAGGTCTTTGGCAGCCAACTGCACCTGGAGTCTTTCAGCTCCGTCAACGCTGGCGGATTCCACTCCCTGGTGCGCCGCCAGGATGGAAGCGTCGCAGCCTTCGGCAGCAACCAACTGGGCCAATGCCAAGTGCCGGTGCTGGCGCCCGACGTCGCCTTCATGGAGCTAGCGACGGGCAGGCATCACACTCTCGCGCGCCTGAGCGATGGCAAGGTCATCGCCTGGGGGGACAACGCCCTGGGTCAGTGCAACGTGCCTTCGTTGCCGCTGGGCATGGCATACATCGAGATTGCCGCGGGCGGAGACGTTTCCATGGCTCGCCGCAGCGACGGCCTGGTGCTGGCCTGGGGCGAAAACAACCACGGACAGCTCAACGTACCTGCTCTGCCCGCGGCGACATCCTACGTCGAAGTCGATACCAGCGGTTTCCACTGCCTGGCCCGGCGCAGCGACGGCGTCGTGCTCGCGTGGGGTCTGAACGACGAGAACCAGTGCAACGTTCCCGTGCTGGGCAGTGGAGAATTCTATGTGGAGATCACGGCTGGCAAGTCCCACTCGCTAGCCCGGCGCAACAACGGCACGGTGCTCGCGTGGGGTCGCAACGCGGAAGCCCAGTGCGACGTGCCCAACCAACCCGCTGGGATTTCCTATGTGGAAACCTCGGCCGGCGACCGCCACAGCCTGGGCCGGCTGAGCAACGGCACCATCGTCGCGTGGGGCGACAACAGTTCGGGCCAGTGCGACATTCCGCCCCTTCCGCCGGGAACCGCGTACGTCGAGGTGGTCGCCGGGGCTGAGCACTCGCTCGCTCGACGCAGCGACTACAAGGTCGTCGCCTTTGGCCGCAATCACGAGCTGCAGTGCAACATGCCCGCGCTCGCCGGCGGAGTGGAGGTCGAGTCCGTGAGTGCCAGCCGCTGGCACACCCTGGCGCTCTTGAGCAACGGCGAAATCTCTGCTTTCGGTCTGAACGGTTCCGGGCAGTGCACCGTTCCGCCCCTTGCTCTGGGGCTGACCTACGTGGAAGTCGCCGCGGGCCTGGGGCATTCCGTGGCGCGCTTGAGCGATGGATCGGTAGCGGCCTGGGGCTTCAACGGCACCGGGCAAATCGACGTTCCGGTGCTGCCCGTGGGCGTGACCTACGTGGAAATCGCGGCCGGTGCGTTCCACACCATTGCGCGGCGATCCGACGGAACGGTGGTGGCCTGGGGCGACAACTCCAAGGGTCAAACCGTCGTGCCCACGCTGGCCGCCGGCCTGACCTACGTGGGTCTGGCTGCCGGCGCGAACCACGGCGTTTTGCGCGTGAGCGATGGTTCGCTGCGCGCCTTTGGCGACAATTCGCAAGGGCAATGCGACGCGCCGTCCCTTCCGGTTGGCTTTTCGTTCGTGCAAGTTGCGGCCGGCGATCAGCATTCGTTGGCCCTGATCAGCAATGGTCAGGTCTACACCTGGGGCAGTGATGCCAGTGGGCAACTGCAGATTCCTGCCCCGCCGGCCGGATCGTCCTATGTCGAGCTGGCGGCCGGAGCGCAGCATTCTCTGGCGGTCTTGAGCAACGGCACGCTGATCTCCGCGGGCGCGAACAACGCGGGACAAGTCCAAGCTCCGCCGCTGGCAGCCTGGTTGTCCTACACCGACATCGAAGCGGGCGGTGATCGAAGCGTGGCGAATTCCAAGACCACGTGCTCGATCTTGAACGTCTATTGCACGGCCAAGATCAACTCCCAGAACTGCGTCCCGGCCATCGCGGCCAGCGGCATGCCCAGCGCTTCGGCGAGCAGCGGCTTTGCGATCAGCGCATCCAACGTGCTGAACCAGGTCAACGGACTGTTGTTCTACGGGCTCAACGGCAAGACCGAGGTGCCCTTCTCGGGTGGCACGCTGTGCGTCGCCAGCCCCCTGTTGCGCACTCCGATCAAGAACTCGGGCGGAAATGTCGGTCCGTTCGACTGCTCCGGTCAATACGCGATCGATTTCAACGCCTTTGCCAGCGGTCTGCTCGGTGGAAGTCCCGACGCAGCGCTCAAGACGCCCGGGACGATCGTCCACGCCCAGTGGTGGAGCCGTGACCCGATGTTGAGTCCACCGAACACCACCGGACTGACCGATGCGCTGCAGTTCGTGACCTGCCCGTAGGGGGTAGACGAGAGAGCGCCACTTCGAACTAGCTCGTTGTCGGTGGCCTCTCTTCGGGTCTAGTGGAATCCCCTACCAGCCTGGATGCATGGTGGAGAGTCGGCGTTCCGAGTACTGAGTCTGATCCAGGATCCCGGCCGCTTGATTCTGTTCTTTCGTCGGAATGGACCATCCGTCGATCACGCCATTGTTGTCCCAATCACCTGCGATGAGGGGTTTCGCATAACCTGAGTTGGTCATTTGATCCTCAAGACCGACCCACCAGCTATACAGCACCCCCTGCGTGATGTGTGTCGAACCAGATACGCATTTGCGTGACCGATCTGCCAACTCAGGCACGTAGGGAACGTCCGTTCCGGGTGTGCCTCCAAAAAGCTTGGTTAGCGGGAAGCGCGGCACTGGCGGCGGCGAAGTCGGAAGGACGGCCTGGGTGTAGTCGAGTTCGTAAAGGTCGTTGGAATCGTGGAACTGAACGAAGATGGAGTGTGGCTTGCCTCGAATGCGAAGCAATGCCCTTACCATATCGCGACCCAGGGCCGCTTCGTTGTAAACAACCGTACGAGATCTGACTCGAACGCCCGTTACCGACGAATGTGCTTGCCCGGTCGTCGGATCCACCTCAAATACCACTTTCGGAGTCGTCAATTTCCAAATCTCGATCGTGGTCATGATCTGATCCACATCTCCACCCTTCCCAGCCACAGCTACTGTCTCGTTATCAAGTACGGCGGCAGTTGTCGGCCAAAAACTGACGGCCTCTGTATGGATCCCGAACGCGACGAACTGTCCTTCCACCGGCGGCGAATTGTACGCGATGTAGCTAAACGAAACTTCCTTTGATTTCGGGAAGACGGTGGGAATCCCCGAAATGTAGTATGGCGCGACGATTTCAATTCGATCGAAGGTTGCATACCCGTAGGTTTCGACGGGAGGGGCCCCAACAACAAGCTGGTTAGGGCCTTGCATTCCCTTGGGCACAGCCAACAGACCGGAAAAGCAGATGATCGGTAGAATTAGGTTCATGGTTTGGCCAAGAAGTGCTGGATCGACATGAAGGTCAGGGACACGCCGTGCACGGTGGCGCCATAACTGACAGCGGCGGTAATGGGGAGCATCCGTTAAAGGCAGTTTCGTACGTCGCTATGGAGTGTTGGAACTCAAGGGCCTTCGTTACGTTTTTCAGCGATTTACACAAAGACTCCTTATCATAACTGGGCAAGCCGGGGGCTACTGCGTCGCATAGCTCATTTGCAGATTCTGCCGTCATTTTTGCATGATTGCCATGCGCGCACGGGTCGAGCGAGGAGTTTGTCGTAGGGTCCTGCGCTTGTCCGGTTCCTTTGCAATTCTGTACGTGCTTATACTCGTGCTTTAGCGTAATCACTTTGGCTGCTTTGGGTTAGGCCAGCTTCGATTCCGATGGTATTTGAATCATGAGCGCCTTGGGCACCAGTTCCCGCGATCAAGCCGATGTCAAGGTCAAGGTTAGGGTCTTGAAGGTCTGCTTCCAGCTGGGCCCCGAGCTGAGGGTCCAATGCTTTCACGCCGTTGACCAAATCTGTAATACCAGATGGTGGTAAATTAGTGATACTGACTTCTTTCCCCGTACCATCGTAAATGAGCCCGGTCAGCACACTGTCAGCGAGCGAGCAAGCAGATGTGGTCACCAAGAACATTCCCACCCAAGTGGTGCGAACTGCCATCTTGGTCCCGGTTCGAATAACCTTTTTCATGAGATGACTATCGGTGTCCTTAAAGTTGAAGCCGGAAGGAGTGATAAATCTCGAGGTCGTGGGAAGCCTTGGTATGCGCATTCTTGTAGCTAGGGAACGCTTTGGGGCCACATCTTAGCTCGGTAAATACTCTGTAAGCGCAGTAGCTAGGCCTGCATTGCTGCGTCAGATTGACACGCAGAGCATAGGCGGCCCATGATTCCCAATTCTAGCGCCGTGTCCGAACAGGCGCGCCGTTATCACAAGCGGCCTAGGCCGGCAGCTCGAACGTCGTCGCGCGCGTCTCTTCGGCCAAGAGTCCCGCGCCTTGAGCCACCTGAAAGGCGACGCGCTCATCCAATCCGGGCACGGCGAATTGCGCCAGCTCACGGCCCGTGAGCAAGTCGCGCACCACGAGCAGCGTGCCGCGAATCAAATACAACCGGCCATCGGCCGCGTGAATAGCGGCCTCCGGAATGTCTTCCGAGTCCTCGCCGTGGAGCTCTTCCCACCACAGCGGCCGGGCGCCTTCGGCGCTATCTGGCGCTAGAGCCACGAGCGCCAACGGCACCTCCGGCTTCCCGCGTGCGGGTGCCGCTTGCGCCTTGGCGCGCTTTTCGACTTCGTCGCGCGGCAGGGCGTGCACCAAATCGCTCAGCAGCACGACCAGCGCCTGCTCATCGGCGGTGATGTCGTGAATAACTTTTTGACGCGGCATGAGCAGCGCGCCCAGCGATTCCCCGTTGCGCGCATCGAGCACGAGCAAGCCTTGCTTCTTGGTGGCGTCACTGGAAAACACCACGAATACGCGGTCTTTCGTGCGCGCCACGTGGTGGTAGCGCTCGCCTGCTCCGCTATGACGCCAGCGATCGGTCAAACTCGCGGCGTCCAAGGCAAAGATGCGCCTAGGCGAAGCACAGATGGCCAGATCCGGGGCAACGATCGACTCGTCGAAGGTTGGGATCTCCTTGACCGCCAAGAGCTCCCCGTTCTTGAGCGACATGCGCACCACGCGGTGCCCGCTGCCGGACGGGCCTAGGATCAGCGCGTCGTCCTCGCGGCCGAAGCCGGCGCCGAAACCGCGTCCGTAGCCCACCTCGCAGGGCGAACTCCACAGCACCTCGCCGCTCGTGCGGTCCAGCGCCGAGAGCTTGCCGGGAATCGCGCTGTAGACCCAGCGGCCCCCGGCCGGCTCTTCGTAGCCGTGCACCAAGATTGGTCCGGAACCGCTGATTGCGATGCCGTCGATCTCGCCCGGTAGTTCCCTGGTCCAGCGTCGGCGCGCAGATCGCGTCATGATTTGTCGGGAGCCAAGACCTTCTCGGCGATGTTGCGGGGCACGTCGCGGTATTCCGCCAACTCCATGGCGTAGGAGCCGCGACCTTGGGTCGCGCCGCGCAGCGCCGAAGAGTAGGCGAACATCTCGGCGATGGGCACGAATCCGCGCACGATGCGCAGGTTGCCCAGCGAGTCGACCTCGGTGACTTCCCCGCGCCGCGAGTTGAGGTCCCCCACCACGCCGCCCATGAATTCATCGGGAACCCGAACCTCGATCTTCATGATCGGCTCGAGCAAGGTGACGTTGTTCTCGGATGCCTGGCGGAAGGCCAAGATGCCCGCGGATTGGAAGGCCATTTCGCTGGAGTCGACTTCGTGGTACTTGCCTTCCATCAACGTGGCGCGCACGTTGATGAACGGATAGCCGCCGCGACCGCCGCCGCCGAAGGCCTCACGCAGACCATGCTCGACGGCCGGAATGTACTCGCGCGGAACCGAACCGCCCTTGACGGCGTCCACGAATTCCAGGCCCGAATCCGGCGTTTGGTAGGGCTCGATCTTGCAGGTGATGACGGCGTATTGCCCGCGACCGCCCGATTGGCGGATGAAGCGCGCCTCGGTCTCGACCGCGCGCGACAGGCGCTGCTTGTAGGCGACCTTGGGCTTGCCGGTCACGACCTCGCACTTGAAGTCGTTGACGATGCGGTTGACGATGATTTCCAGGTGCAGCTCGCCCATGCCCGCGATGACCAGCTCGCTGGTGGCTTCGTTGGTTTGCGCCCGGAACGTGGGGTCCTCGCGCATCAAACGGCCGATGACCTCGCCCAGCTTGTCGCGGTCGGCGGACTTCTTGGGCTCGAGCGACATGGCGATCACGCACTCGGGGAACGTGATCTTGGTGAGCAAGATCGGCTTGTCTTCGTCGCACAGCGTGTCGCCGGTGACGGTGTTCTTGAGCCCGATCACGGCGGCGATGTCGCCGCAGCGAATCTCGTCGATGGCCTCGCGCTTGTTGGCGTGCATGCGCACCAGGCGCCCGACGCGTTCGGTCTTGCCCGTGCGCGGATTCAAGTAGCGCTCGGAGGCCAGCATGACGCCCGAATAGACGCGCACGAAGGTCAAGTCGCCCGTGGGTTCTGCGATGGTCTTGAAGGCCATCAAGCACATGGGCTCCTCGTCCTCGACCTTGCGCGTCACTTTTTCGTCGGAACGCGGCAGAGTGCCTTCGATTTGTTTCAAATCCAGCGGAGAGGGCAGCAGTTCGACCACCGCGTCGAGCACGAAATTCACGCCCTTTTTCTTGAGCGCCGAGCCGCACACCACAGGCGTGATTTGCATCTTCAAAGTGCCCGTGCGCAGCGCCGCGCGAACCAGCTCCGTCGGCGGTTCTTGGTCTTCGACGAACATGTCCAGCAGCTTGTCGTCGAATTCCGCGGCGGCCTCCAGCATGAAGTGGCGCGCCTTGGCCGCGTCATCTTTGAAGGCGGCGGGGATCTCGACCGTCTCGTAGGACTTGCCGTCCCCGTCCTCCGGGAAGACGTAGGCCTTCATGGCCAATAGATCGATCACGCCCTTGAAGTCCTTCTCGGATCCGAGCGGAATCTGGATCGGCACGGGACGGGCGCCCAGGCGGTCGACGATCGATTGCACGGAAAAGGCAAAGTCCGCGCCCACGCGGTCCATCTTGTTGATGAAACAAATGCGCGGCACGCCGTAGCGGTCGGCTTGGCGCCACACGGTTTCGGATTGCGCCTCGACGCCGTTGACCGCGTCGAACACGGCCACGGCCCCGTCGAGCACGCGCAGGGAGCGCTCCACTTCGGCGGTGAAATCGACGTGCCCGGGCGTGTCGATGATGTTGATGGTGTGCTTGCGCCACTCGGCCGAGGTGGCGGCGGACTGGATCGTGATGCCGCGCTTGCGCTCCTCCTCCAGGTAGTCCATGGTCGCCTCGCCCTCGTGGACTTCGCCCATCTTGTGGATCTTGGCGGTCAAGAACAGGATGCGCTCGGTCACCGTGGTCTTGCCCGCGTCGATGTGGGCCATGATCCCGATGTTGCGGTGCGTGAGCAGTCGCTTGGCGGCTGCTCCGGGTGCTTTGGCTTCGGCTTGGGTGGAACTCATGGATCGCGGTAGTGCTGGAGGGGGCCCAATGGGGCCTTGGTAGCGTAAGGAAGGAGTCGGAGTTGTGATTCGGCGCACGTGGGCCTGCCGAGCGCCCTGCCCGTTGCACCCGAGTCTTTTAGACCAGCCCCGAAGGACTCCCTGGGGGGAGCCCTGGGCGCGCCTTTTGGAGGGCGTGAGAATCGGTTCGGAAGAGGAAGAAGGGTAGCGATGGCCGCCAAAGCGTCAAGAAACGCCCGCTTGCATGCCCCGCCGAGGGCCTAGGGACGCCGTGCCGAGCATGGGCCAAGGGCTGGCTCTGCGCGCCTTCTGACCCACTTTTGGCGGGGCGAACTCTCGTGGGTTAGGGCTAGCCCCGCGATTCGTCGCGACTGGGAGCGGCCATCGCCGAACAGCAGCTCGGCGCGGCCGCCTGGCCCGCTGCGGCTGCGGCCATTGCCTCGCCCTTTGCATGCACATGGCCGTGGTCGTCGCTCGGGGCGCGATCGTGGGTCTGCTCGCCGTTGTTCCACAGTTGCCCCAAGAACGCTCGCGGTCCTTCGCGCAGGAGCACCCATAGAGTCATGAGCGCCAAGCAAATTGCCGCCGCCACGCCCCAGGGACTGTGGTGCTCATGCGCATGTTCGTGCACCGGCCCAGTCGACGCACCCGGTTCCAAGACGGCATTGACCACTAGGCCCATTGCAATGGTGCAAGCCAGCGCCGTGGCCACAAAGCGCAGCGCTGTCTTGCCGGAGTGCAAGCGCGTCAGGGCACCAAAGGTGGTCCAGTTGGTGGCCGGCCCGGTCAACAAGAACGCGATCACGGCGCCCGGCGCGAAGCCTTTGGCAAGCAGCACTGCCGCCAAAGGAGTGGCCGCAGTCGCGCAGATGTAGGTGGGCATGCCGATCGCGCACAAGACCACCACCTGCAGCCAGGGCGGCACGCTGGCCGCCCACTCGGTGGAAATCCAAGGCTCGACGAGCACGGCGGCCGCCAGGCCGAACAAAATCCACGGCCCAAGCCGGCCCCAGGTTTCGAGAAATCCTCGCCGCAGGGCGGACAGTCCGCGCGGCGCTGCAATTGCCGCCTGGGATCCTTCCCCCGCCAGCGCGGCCGGGAACGGCTCCGCCCGCGCACCCACGAAATAGCCGACTACGAGCGCCAAGACTGCCGCGCACGCAAGGCGCGCCCAAGTCACGCTTTGTCCCAAGAACTGAAACGAGAGCACCAGCGAATCGATGCCGATTTCAGGCGCCGCGACGAGCAAAGCCAGCGCTGCCGTTCCACTCACTCCGCGCTGAACCAAGGAACGATACACGGGCAAGACGCCGCACGAACAAATAGGCATCGGAGTGCCCACGAGCATGCCCTTGAAGGCTTGGACAAGGCGTGGCCCCCCCGACAACCAGCGCGTTGCCGCTTGGGGCATGTAGGCTTCGATCAATGCCGCGCCGATGAGCCCCAAGAGAATTGGGCCCGCGGCTTCGAAAGCCAGCGCCTGGAGCTGCGCCGGCAAATGCGTTCCGCCGTGCTCGTGTTCCGGCGAACCACCGTGGCCGGCCAAGATGAAGAACATCCCCACCGAAGCGCCGATCAGGCCCAGGGACGACCAAAAATTGCTCCAAATGCGCGGGTAATTGCGCGCCTGCGGCGGCCCGTGCTGCAAGACCAAGTGCAGCAAGCCACCCGCGAGCAACGCCGAGAGCACCGCGGAAAATTCCCCCTCGCCGGTGGGCGCGAGTTCCGGACCGAACCAGGTGGCGGCAACGACGAGCAACAAGATGATGCTCGACCAAACCGAACCGATGCGGCGGCGCGTGTGGCCCCACAGCAAGAGGCCCAGCGGCAACCTGTGCCCGACGACCACGAGCAACGTGGCCAGGCCCAAGCGCGCGTCGCTGGCCTTGGAGGCCAGGGCCGCGCTTTCGATGAGCTCGTGGATCACGAACAGCACCGCCACGAGCACGCCGACGGTCAGGCGCAAGCCGTGGTGGCTGCGCTCGAGCATGCGCTCGGCGTAGCTGGGCAAAATCAAACCGAGCGCGAACAGGACCAGAGCGATCAGGCCCAGATGCGCCCCCGCCTCGGGCATCAAGTGCACCAAGGAAACCACCAGGATGCCCCCCACCGTGGCTCCATCGACCAGTTGGGAGAGCCAGGGAATGGGACGCCCGAAATGGTGCAGCACGGGTCCGACGACCAGGGCTAGCGTCGCGATGGCAAGCAGAATGGTCTCGTTCACGGCGGGGTGGCAACCTTCGAGCCTATCCTAGGAGCGAATGCAAGATTTCCGAGCCCGGGGCGACCGCCCGCGTGCCAGACGGGCGCTTTTCATAGCTCGCCGTCCTGCGCCAGTTGTCGCGCCAACTTTCGTCCGCGGGCGCTAGGATGCCGGGATCATGAGTTCGCCTTCGGATCTGGTTTTCGGCCCCGGACGGGTCATCGGCATCTACTACACCGTGCGCGACGCCAAGGGACGCGAGGTCGATTCTTCCGCGAAACACGGCTCGCGGCCCATGGCCGTGCTGGCGGAAGCCGGCAACGTGGTTCCCGGTTTGGAGCGCGGATTGCTGGGAAAAAAGAAGAACGACCGCTTCGAGCTGCAGGTGCCGGCCAAGGATGCGTTCGGGGATCCCAAGCCGGAGTTGATCGAGACCATCGCGCGCGAAGCGCTGCCGGTCGAAGGTGATCTCAAGGTCGGCATGCTGCTTTCGGGCCGCGACCGCCAGGGTCGTCCGCTGCACGCGGTCGTGACTGCCATCCAAGACAACCAAGTCACGCTCGAC
>JAKFYL010000344.1 GCA_021730845.1 Planctomycetota bacterium
ACGATGAACCAGACTTGGTCGTGCTCGAAATGGGGGATGGCTTGCTTGGCACCTACGGTGTGCAGGCTTTGCTATCCGACCAGATCTTGCGCTCGTCGCTGCGCGTCGTGGCCTTGTGCGCCCAGGATCCAGTCGGAGCCTGGGGCGCCTGCGAGCTGCTGCGCGAGCGCTACGGCCTTTCCGCGGATGTCATTTCCGGGCGCGTCACCGACACGCCGGTGGGCGTGCGGTTTTGCGAGGAGAAACTCGTCGTGCCGGCACACAACGCGCTGCGCGACGGCAAGGCACTGGCTGAAACCGTGCTTCGGAAACTAGCTACGCGGGGCCTTCGGCAACCCGCCAACGCATTGATGTCCGTCGGCCAAGGCGAAATCAATCCATGAGCGCCAATGTCGGTAGCCCGCGCACCGCGCGCGACTCGAAGGCTCAAGCCTCCGAGCAGGCCATCGACCAGGCCGCCGTCGGCGTGTGGCTGTTCGGTGCGCGGGGACTCTTGGCCGGCGAGTTGCTGCGCTTGCTGGAGCTTCACCCTCGTTTGAGTCTGGAAGGCGCGGTCTCGCGCTCGGCTCAGCCCTTGTCCCAAGCGCATCCGCATTGGCTTGGAGACAAGCTCACTCAGACGAGTGAAGAAGCCGTGGACCAGATCGCCAAGCGCCTTGCCACCAAGGACAAAGCCGCGGTGTTCTTGGCGCTGCCGCACGGCGATTCGGCCGCCGTCGTGGCTGCCCTTCACCAACGTCTTGGAAAGGACTTCGAGCGCCTCGCCCTGGTGGACTTGGCGGCGGATTTCCGCTTGGCGGATCCGGCGTTGTACCGCTCCGCGTACGGACACGAGCACCCCGCGCCCGCCGAACTGGCTGGTTTTGCCTACGGCTTGCCCGAGCTCAACCGCGCAGCGATCCAAAAGCACGGCCGCGCGGCCGCTGCCGGCTGCTTTGCCACGGCGTTGCAGCTCGCTAGCGCGCCTGCGGCTCGCGCGGGCTTGCTCGATGCCAAGCTGCCCTGGCACTTCTTCGGCGTCACCGGTTCCAGCGGCAGCGGCGCCGAACCCAAACCGGGCACGCACCATCCCCACCGCCACGGCAATCTGTGGGCGTACTCGCTGGAAGGACACCGTCACCAGGCCGAATTGGTGCAGTGCCTGCGGCCGCTGGGTATGGAACCGCCCATCGTTTTCTTGCCGCATTCGGGCCCCTTCGCGCGCGGCATCCATTTGACGGCCGCGCTGCCCCTGGCGCGTGCGGCTACGACGCAGTCGGCGCTGGAGATCTACTCGCAGGCCTATGCCGGCGAAGCCTTTGTCGAAGTGCTGGAGGGGCGCGTTCCCGATCTGCGCTCCGTAGCCGCCTCCAATCGCGCCTCGATCGGCGTGCATGTGCGAGGCAGCGTGCTATGCGTTCTGGTCACGCTCGACAACGTCGTCAA
The DNA here is from genome assembly GCA_021730845.1 of Planctomycetota bacterium. GTDB lineage: Bacteria > Planctomycetota > UBA1135 > UBA1135 > JAKFYL01. The sequence goes on from JAKFYL010000344.1 coordinate 1,426, forward strand.
AGGTGGCGCGGGCCAAGCCTTGCAGTGCATGAATGTGATTCTTGGGTTTCCCGAAACCTGGGGACTGCCCCGCTTCGGATTGGGTGTTTGCTGAGGAGTTGCATGCGATGAATGCCAAAGTTCACGAACTGAATGCCTACAAACGGCTGCCTTTGCCGGTCGTTTCCGCGCGTGGCTGCCACTTGGTGCTGTCCGACGGGCGCGAAGTACTGGACCTGTACGGCGGTCACTGCGTGAACACGCTGGGTGCCGGCGATGAGCGCCTGGGAGCCGTCATCGCCAAGCAGTGGCAGACGCTGTCGTTCGCGACCAACTTGCTTGACCACCCAGCGCGGCAAGAATTCTTGCGCGCTTTCGCGCTCAATGCTCCGGCGCTATCCGACGCGGATGCGGCCTGGGAAGTGTTTTGCTCCAACAGCGGCGCCGAAGCCAACGAGAACGCCATCAAGCTCGCGCTGGCTGCCACCAAGCGCCAACGCGTGATCGCGTTTTCGGGCGCGTTTCACGGGCGTACCGCAGCCGCCGCCGCTTTGACCGACAACGCGGCCTTGGCGTTTCCGCATGCCCCCTTCGAGGTCGTGCGCCTGCCTTGGAATCAACCCGAGGCCGTGCTCGCGGCCGTGGACGAGCGCACGGGAGCCGTGTTGCTCGAGCCGTACCAGTCGTTGGCCGGTGTCACGGAACCGGGGGCTGAATTCCTGCGCGCGCTGCGCAGCAGCTGCGACCGCACCGGAGCCATGCTGGTGTTCGACGAAGTGCAGACCGGCAGCGGCCGGTTGGGTCAGCCCTGGGCGTCGCAATACCTGGGTGTGTTGCCGGACATTTTCACCACGGCCAAGGGCGCGGCCGGCGGATTGCCGATCGGTCTCACCGTGGTTCGCGCCCAGCACACCAAGGGGCTGCCGGGCAACTTGCTCGGCTCTACGTTTGGCGGCGGTCCTGTGGTGCTGGCCGCGGCGGCCGAAGTCGCCCGGCGCATCGCCGCGCCCGGATTCTTGGCCAACGTGCGCGCTACGTCGGACGCACTGCGCAAGGCCTGCCTGCGCGGGCCGGTGGAATCCGTGCGCGGGGCAGGTTTGCTGCTGGGGCTCGTGCTCAAGCCCGAGTTCACGGGGGCGGCCGTGCGCAATCAGTTGCTGGCGCAAGGCGTGCTGGTTGGAACCAGTGACGATCCGCGCGTGCTGCGCCTTTCGCCGCCGCTCGTGCTCGAGCCGGCAGCAGCGAAAACGCTGGCCTATGCCTTGGAGTCGCTGGAGGTTCGCGTTTGAAGGGCTTCTACCACCTAGGCGATGTAGCGACCAGCGGCGTCGAGCGCTTGGTCGCTCGCGCCTTGGAATTGCGCCGCGGTGCGCAAGCGCGGCGTTTTCCGGGGCGATCCTTGGGGCTGGTGTTCTTCGATCCCTCGCTGCGCACCCAGGCTTCCATGCAGCGCGGGGCAGCCAGGCTGGGCCTAGAGCTGGTCCAGCTGCAAGGCGGAGCTGGCGGCATGTGGGGACTGGAAACCCAAGACGGCGTGGTCATGGACGGTGCGAACGCGGAGCACATCCGCGAAGCAGCTGCCGTGCTCGGGCGCTTTGTCGACGTGCTCGCCGTGCGCGCCTTCCCCAAGGGCAAGTCCCTGGAGCAGGATTTCGCCGACCCTTTGCTCGAGGGCTTTCGCCGCTATTCCGGCGTGGGAGTGATCAATCTCGAGAGTTCCCTGTGGCACCCGTGCCAGGCGCTGGCGGATTGGACCACGCTCGATCAGTACCAAGTTCCTCGGCGCGGAAAATTGGTGCTCACCTGGGCCTACCATCCCAAGCCCCTGCCTCACGCCGTACCCAATTCGACGCTGTGCATGGCTGCGCAACGGGGCATGGAAGTCGTCGTCGTCCATCCGCCTGCGTTTGGATTGCACGCGCGTATCCAGGAGCACGCCCAAGATCTGGCACGAGCCAGCGGCGGCAGCGTGCGCTTCACGTCCGACCGCGAGGCGGCTTTCGCCGGCGCGGACGTGGTCTATGCGAAGTCCTGGGGCAGCATGGATGCCTGGGGCCAGGCCGAACGCGAAGCGGCGCTGCGCGCGCCGTATCGCGACTGGCAAGTCACCGAACGCTGGATGGCGCGCACCCCGCGCGCCAAGTTCATGCACTGCTTGCCGGTGCGGCGCAATGTCGTCGTCGCCGACGAAGTCCTGGACGGACCGCGTTCGATCGTGATCGACGAGGCCGAGAACCGCTTGCACGCGCAGACGGCGCTGCTCGAAGAGTTGTTCGCCAGCTTGGAAAACCCCACCACACCGGCGGGCCTCTCGGGCCCTTCCGCAGCCAGTCCGAACGCCAAGTCCAAGGAAATCTATTCATGAACGAACTGTTCAAAGCCGCCGGTCACGTGCGTTTGCACCGCGGCAAGATCATGTTGATCAAGGCTGGTGGCGGCACCATCGCCAAACCGGGCGCCATGCGCCAATTCGCGCGTCAAGTGTCAGTCGTGCACGCTCTCGGGGCGCGCGTGATCGTCGTGCACGGCGGCGGACCGCAGACCGACACGTTGCAGCGTTTGCTGGGCGAAGAGCCGCGGATGGTCGACGGCCGCCGCGTGACCACCGGCAATGCCATGCGCGCGCTGCGCATGGCCACGGCGGGTGAGCTCAACGGCGAACTGGTCGCGGCACTCGACGCCGAGGGCGTGCCGGCCGTTGGAGTCAGCGGGGCCAGCGCGGGCCTGTTGGTCGCTTCCAGGCGGCCGCCGATGCAAACCACAGCCGGCCAAGTCGACTTCGGTCTGGTGGGTGACATCCGTGCCGTGGACCCCAAGCCCTTGATGGCGCTGCTGGACAAGGACTTGATTCCCGTGGTGTGTCCGCCGGCAGGGGACGGCCAAGGTGGATTCCTCAATGTAAATGCCGATTTGGCCGCGGCCTCCATCGCGGTGGCGCTCAAGGCAGCCAAGCTCGTGCTCATGACCGGAGCTCCGGGCGTGCTCACCAATCCAGAGGATCCGCAGTCGCTCTTGAGCGCGCTTTCGCTTGCGGAACTCGATGCGCTCGAGGAAGCCGGTTCCTTGCGCGGCGGCATGCGCGTCAAGGCGGCAGCCATTCGCGCCGCCCTCTATGGCGGCGTTGGGCGCGTGCACGTCGTATCTGGAGTGGACGGTGTGGCGCTGCTTCAAGAGCTGTATACCAATCACGGCGCGGGGACCTTGGTGACCAAGGAAAAGGAGCTGGCCCCAATGAAAGCGGATGCGGATACCGCCAAGGACGCGTCCAAGCTCGCGGCCCCGCCCGTGCTGCCCGCCAGCGTGGAACCCAAGCCCACCGCGCGCGCGGCGAGCAAGCCCCGCGGCAAGCAGCGTCCGGCGGCGACAGCCGGGGCAACCGTGAGGAAGCGTTCGTGAATGGCGGCACGCTGAGCGCCCTGCTGCGCGACTTGGTCGCCATCGAGAGCCCATCGGGCAGCGAAGCCGCCATTGCCGCGGACGTTCATGGCCGGCTGGCGGCCTGCAAGATCGACGCCCAGATCGTGGGTCAATCGGTGGTGGCGTGCCTCGACCTGGGGCGCGGTCCGCGCCTGTTGCTCAACTCGCACCTCGACACGGTGCCCATCGGTCAAGGTTGGACCCAGACGCCCATCGGAGGGCAATGGAACGCGGGCCGGCTGTACGGCCGCGGTTCGAACGACGCCAAAGCGAGCGTTGCGGCGATGCTGTGGGCGCTTTGGCGACTGTCGCAAAGGCCGCGTTCGGCGCAGTTTTCGGGCCAAATCCTGCTTTCCCTTTCGGCCTGCGAAGAGACCACCAACGCCGGCATGACCGAAGTGCTCGCCCACGTTGGAACCGTGGATGCGGGCATCACCGGCGAGCCGACCGGACTGGAAGTCGTGCGCGCCCAGTCGGGTTTGGCGGTGCTGCAAGCGGAATGGCGCGGGCGCTCGTGCCACTCGGCCCACGTCGGTCGCGTGAACCACGAGAACGCATTGCTCGCGGCGACCCGAGAATTGTCCAAGATCGATCGCTACGTGACGCTCGAGCAGCGACATGAGTTGCTTGGCGAAAGCACGATCGTGCCGACGGTCATGCGCGCAGGCGAACGCCACAACGTCGTACCCGACCGGGCCGAAGTCCTGTTCGACGCGCGGCTCGCGCCGCCCCACTTGGCCGTCCATGCCAAGGCGCTGCTGGAATCTCGGCTGCCCGGGGCGGCGATTTCCATTCGTTCCGAGCGGCTGCGGCCCATGGACACTGCAGCGGATCATCCGCTGGTGCGCGAAGCACTCGGCGTAGCAGGGCGCAACGCGGCTTTGGGTTCGTCGACCCTGTCGGACATGGCTCTGCTGCAAGGCATACCCGCGATCAAGTGTGGGCCGGGGGAGACCGCGCGCTCGCACACTAGCGACGAGTTCGTGCTGCTTGGCGAGTTGGAGCAGGGTGCTCAGTTCTACGAGCAGGTCGTGCCGCGCGTGCTGGCCGCGCTCACGTCCGTGGGTGTGAGGAACGGAGCATGACATCGGGCGCGAAAACGGGCGCTCCCGTGCCCGGGGCGGGCGGCGAAAGCTCGGACCAAGGCAGCTTTCAGCGCCCCATTTGGGATCGCGGCGAACCCATTGACACTCAGATGCTCGCCTTCACGATCGGTGACGACTGGTTGCAGGATCGCCGGCTAATCGACGTCGACATCCGCGGCTCGATGGCCCACGCGCGCGGGCTCGCTCGCGCGGGCCTGATTTCGCCGGACGACTTGCGCGCCATCGAACGCGGATTGGAAGAATTGCTCTCCGCGCATCGGCGCGGGGAATGGACCGTGGAACCTGGCGACGAGGACGTGCACTCCGCCGTCGAACGCCGGCTCATCGAGCGCATCGGGGACAGCGGCAAGAAATTGCACACAGCGCGAAGTCGCAACGAGCAAGTCGCACTGGACCTGAGCCTGTGGCTGCGCGAAGCGATCGACGGTACACGGGCCCGCGCGGCGCGGTTGATCGAGGCCTGCCGGGTGCTGCCGGCGCGCGTGGGCGCGTTGCCGCTGCCTGGCTACACCCATTTGCGACGGGCCATGCCGTCGACGGTATCGGATTGGATCCAGGCCCACGCCGGGGCGCTGGAGATCGACAGCGCGCATTTCGACGTTGCGCGAGCTTACCTGCGCACCTGCCCGCTGGGATCCGGCGCCGGCTATGGAGTGCCCGTGGAATTGGATCGCGCCGGGACGGCGCGCGAGCTCGGCTTCGAAGGACCTACGACGCCCGTGACGCTCGTGCAGCACGCGCGCGGCAGAGCGGAACTCGCCTATGTAACCGCGCTGGAACAGGTTGCTCTGGACGCCGGCAAGCTCGTGTTCGACCTGTGGCTGTTTTCGACGCGTGAGTTTTCGTTCGTCAAGCTGCCCACGGCGCTGACCACGGGCTCGTCGATGATGCCGCAAAAGCGCAACCCCGACTTGCTCGAACTGGCCCGGGCCCACTGCCGGCAGGTGAGCGCCGACCGGCAGGCGTTGCTGGATGTCGTGCGCGACTTGCCCTCGGGCTACCACCGCGACTTCCAACTGATCAAACCGCCCTTGTTTCGCGCCCACGACCGGCTGCTGCCCGTGCTCGAATTGAGCGCCAAGTTGCTAGGCGCGCTGGAATTCGACGCCGAGCGCCTGCGCGAAGCGTGCTCCGATCCCGATTTGCGTGCCACGGAGCGCGCTTTGGAGCGCGTGCGAGCCGGAGTGCCATTCCGTGACGCGTATCGCGAAGAAAGTCGGCGATCCAAGAGCTGATCCGGGGATGACGGCGTAGCCTGGTTCCCGATTGCCGGGCGGCCGGTCGTACACTGTTCGGCCGCCGATGCAGCCCCCTGATTCCAATCGCGTCTCGCGCGCAGCCCTTGCGCTGTGGACCGGGTTGCTGCTCGTTTTGGGATGGCGTGCGGAATTCTTGGATGGGCACCACGGCGGCAACATCGCCTTGGCCATGCTGTTTGGCGCTTGCGCGCTCGCGGGCATGATCGTCAGCGCCCGCCTACGATCTGGTCCGCGTGCGCTGGATGGAGCACACGCGCTGGTTTGGCTGCATCCGCTGCAGCCCCAAGTTTGGCGCTCGCTCGGCCTGCTTGGATGCGTTGCGGTTTGCTGTCTTGCCAGCCTGGCTGTCCTAGCGCTCGATCCGGGCCTAGGCGCCTTGGGCCACGCGGCGCGGACGCGTTGGCAAAGATGGGGTTGGCGGAAGACCTTGGTGTACGCCATCGGCGCAGCATTTGCGCTGGCCACCTGGCTGATCAACCTCGCGACACCCGAGTCCAAGGGTTTCCCCGAGCTCGATCCCTCTTGGCAAGCCTCGGTCATGCGCAGTGTCGAACAGGGGCGCCGCGCGGGCGTCGATTGGATCTTCACCTATGGCCCCTTGGGGCTGTTCGATGTCGGCGTGTACTCGAGCAAGCTGTATTGGGTGCAGCGCCTCGCCTACGACGTGTGGTTCAAGCTGCCCGTGGCGCTGGCTTTTGGCGTGTGGTTTGCACGCGCTAGCGGATGGGCCCAGCGTTTGCTGATCCTGGGCACGCTGTGGCTGTTCGCCAGCGGTCCAGACGACCAAGCTGTGCTTTCGATCACGCTGCTGGCGGCGCTGTGGATGACGACCCCATTTCGCACGCGGCGCCGGCGCTGGATTTGGTTGGGGCTCGTCATGACGCTCATTTTGCTGTTCGGCCTGGTCAAGTTCACGTATTTCGCGCTGGGCGTGTGCGCATGCTTGTGCATGCTGCTGCGACTCGTTTCCCAGCCGGACGCAAACGGGCGCACGGACCAGCGCTGGTCCGATTTGCTTCGCGGTGCAGCGCTCATGGCCATCACGTTGGCGGGGGTGTGGCTGCTCGCCGGCCAGCGCCTGGGCGATCTCTTCGCGTGGATGCACAACTCGTTCGAAGTCGCTTCCGGCTACGGCAAGACCATGTCGACGGCGCTCACCGGATCCCAACTGCGCTGGGGAGTAGGAACCTTGGCCCTAGCGCTCACCCTGCGCTGGCTCCCGGTGCTGCGCCAGCGCCCCTCCTTGAGTGTCTTGAGCCTCGAAGCGCTGGTCGCCGCTGCCGCCTTTCTGGCCTTCAAGTCGGCCTACACGCGCCACGGTGGCGCGCCGTCCTACTTGCACGTCATCGCTTGTGTTGGGCTCTTGCCGCGCATGCTGCAGCCCAGTCGCTCAGATGCCAAGCAGGCTTCCTCGCCCTTGGTCTTCGCGGGTCAGGCGCTGGCGATGCTGGCCGCATTGGCCACCGATCCTCAGCTGCGCGCCACTCCGCGGGTCGAGTTGATCATGCAAGCCAGAGCCAATTTCAACACCATCTTGCATTGCGCCAACTACGTCAGAAAGCCCAATCAGTGGCGCGAGCGCGTGGAGCGCGAACAGAAGGACCAGTCGGAGGTCCTGCGCAACAGCGTCGCCAGGCAACTGATCGGCTCGCGCAGCATGGATGTCTTGACCAACATGCAGGCCATCGGGGTCTACGGCGACTTTCAGTGGCAACCACGCCCCGTCATCCAAAGTTACACCGCCTACACGCCGCGCCTGATCGAGCTCAATCGGAGCTACTTCGCCGGAGAGCGTGCCCCGCAGTGCGTGTTGCTGCAGCCCGATGACCTGGACAACCGCTTTCCGCTGCAAGAGGACGGCGCGGCGCTGCTGGAAATTTTTCGGCGCTATCGCCCCATTGGGTTCGACTTGGGCCATTTGGTCATGGAGCGCTCTCCTGAGCCGACCGTCCCAGTGTCCGCACGGCCGATTCTGCACCAAGGCGAACTGGCTTTCGGCGAAGTCCTGGACTTGACCAATTTCGACTCGGCGAGTCTGGTTCTCGAGTTGGACGTCGAGCTCAATTACTTGGGAGAGCTGCTGACGATCGCGCTCGGAGGTCCCTGGGCGCATTTGCGCCTGACCTACACCGATGGCGAGATCAAGGATCGACGCATCGTTCCCCCGGCAGCCAAGGCCGGCCTGCTCGTGCGTCCGCTGCTAGAAGACGCCTGGGGCATGGTGCGCTTTTTCAGTGGCATGGAGACGCGGCAATTGCAAAGCATCGCCGTCACCGTTCCCCATGGCTGGACGAAGTACTTCAAGCCCAAGGTGGGCGTGCGGGTGCTGGACGCCAGCGACCTTGTTTGGACCCGCGATCGCAAGCTGTGGAACCAGGCGCTTGCGCCATTCGTCAGTGCGACGGGCGGGGCGACATGCGAGATCGACTTGGACGGCAATCCGAGTGTCGTCTTCGCGCACAACCAGTTGTTCTTGCATCTGCACGCGCCTGCGCGGGTCCGTTTCACGGTGCCGCCCGGAGAGTGGAATTTGTTTGGCAGCTACAGCCTGGACCCGTCCGTGGCGACAGCTTGCCCAAACGCGGATGGCATCTTCTTTCGCGTGCAACTGGACACGAACGGGCAACGCGAGATCCTGCTCGAAGATCACGTGCGCTTCGACATCCCGGAGACCAAATCCGCACAGCTCGACAGTTTGCCGCGCTTGTTGAACCTGAGCTTTGAGACCAGCGTCGACGCGGAGCTCGTGTTCGAATTGGACAGCGCCGGGGACCTGGCCTGCGACTGGGGACTCCTGCGAGGCTTATTGCTCGTGCCCCGGCCGGCACCGCGCTAGGACTCGATCCAAAGCCGATTCGGGCCGTGGCCCGGGCAGGGGACACCTCCAGGCGCCTTTCTGGCCCATTTCCAAGGCGCAAATTCGCAACTCTTACGCCCGATTCGCCCGCCTCCAAAGGCCTTTGTTCAAGCGCCCCGGGCCCCCCTTCCGATGCTCTTGGTGGGAAGTTTAGGAAAATTTCGCACCTGCTCCAACGAGGGTGCGAAGGGGAACGCAACGCTCATGTTCAAGAAGAAAAGCGAATCCGAGGAGGACGTCTGGAACGACGACGCCGAACTGCTCAAGGGGCAGGCACGCCAGGAATCCAGGCTGCGCAGCGCGCGACAAAGCCAAGTCCCTGAGCAGATTCACGTGTCCTTGGTGCTGCCTGTGCGCGAAGAGGCCATTCGACTGGGTGTTGCGCTGAAACGCCTGGCGAGTTTCCTGCGCTCGATGCCCTGGCGCGGGGAAGTACTGGTCGTGGACGACGGCAGCGAGGACGGCACGGAGCAAGCCGCGGCGCGTTGGACGCGCTACTTTCCCGACACGATCGTCGTGCGCCACCGCGAAGCCAAGGGTGTTGGCGCGGCCATCCGAACAGGTGTGCTGGTCTCGCGCGGAAAGTTCCTGGTGGCAATCGACCCCGATCTGCGCGCTCCGGTGACGGACATCACGCGCATCCTGGAGAGCCTGGAAAACGGCGCCGACTTGGTCACGGCATCGCGCCATCATCCGGCTTCCCAAGAAACCGCCGAACCGGCCGGCTTCTTGGAGCGGGCTTCCGAGACTGCATTCCGGGCGCTGTCTAATTTGTTGATGCCGACCGGCGGCGTCAGTCCGCGCTGCGACCTGATGGGCATGCGGCGCTCGAGTGCGCGCTCCGTCGCTCAGCGCGCGCGCGTGATCGGAGATGCCTACTTGCCCGAGTGGTTGGCGCTGGCGAAACGCTTGGATCTGCGCCACGAGGCGATTGGGCTCTCTTGGGTCGAAGAGCCGCTTCCGGTGCGCGACGAAGCCGAGGGCGATTTCGCCCAGCTACGCGAAATGTGGCGCGCACGCCAAAGACTCAAGAAGGGCACGCGCGTCAAGCCTGTCGCGCCCGATGAATTGTTGCAGGAGACAACGTTCGTAAAGCTGGAACGCACGTCGCTGCGAAAAGCCAGAGAACAGCGCTAACCCCCGCGGGTGTGCATTTCCAGGTGCGGATCTTGGGCCAGCGCAGGCCGGTCGAGCATCGGCCCGCGGTCCGCGATGCCCAGCCGTTCCATGGCCCCACGCTTGTCGCGCCGCCGCCAGGTTGCGGCGATGTGCTGAGCTAGCTCCAACGTCGAAAGGCCTGCGCGCAAAGGCCCGCGCAGGTCGAGCCCCCCCCTGGCATACAAGCACATGTACCACATGCCGTCGGCCGTCAGTCGTGAGCGATCACAAGCGTCGCAAAAAGGCTGCGTCGTCGAAGCGATGACTCCGAACGTGCGTCCGTCCGGCAAGCGGAAACGCTGCGCCGTGGCGTTGCCTGGAGTTGCCACGACCTGGGGCGTTCCAAAGCGCGCAGCCAGGGTGTCCAAGATGGTCTGCAAGGAAACCACCCGCTCGGCACTCCATGCCGTCGCGCCGCCGACGTCCATGTACTCGATGAATCGCACTTCGGCTCCGTATTCGTTGGCGAAGTCGAGCAGGTCGCAGAGTTCGTCGTCATTGACGCCCTTGATGATCACGCTGTCGAGCTTCAAGTCCCGGGGCAACCAGCGCGCGGCCGCTTGGATGCCCGCCAGCACCCGCGCGTGATCGTCGCGCTTGGTCAACGCGTGAAAGGTGCCTGGCCGCAGCGTGTCCAAGCTGACTGTGATGCGCCGCAATCCCGCTTGTGCCAGGGGCTGTGCCAGGTCCGCCAGCAGCACCCCATTGGTAGTCAAGGCCACGTCCCCAAGCGCCGTCTTCTTCGCCAGCAACCCAATCAGGACCGGCAAGTTCTGGCGCAGCAGCGGTTCTCCGCCGGTCAAGCGCACCCGGTCCACGCCCAGGCTGGTGAACGCATCGACCAAGCGATCGATCTCCTCGAAGGTCAGGATGTCTTGCTTGGGCAGCCATTGGTAGGACTCCTCGGGCATGCAATAGCTGCAGCGCAAGTTGCAGCGATCGGTCACCGAAAGCCGCAGGTTGGCCAGTGGCCGGGAGCGCAAATCTAGGAGATGCATCGATTCCTAGTATGACTTCTCGCGCTCAAAGACCGGGGCGTCCTGAGCTATGGGGGGCCTTTTGGTACGATCCGGGCTTGGTTTTCGCTCCCAGAGTCATGTATTCGAGCCGGCGTGGCGCCGGTTTCATTGAGTGGGACGCCGGATCTCCTGGGAGTGGATCGCATCCCTGCTCGCGCCGCCGGGGCAAGTAATCGCGCATGAACGAGCATCTTCACGAGCCACAATCGCGAGGTTCGCAGCCGCGGCAGGATGCAGCGCGCGTTGACTGGGAAGGCGGCGCCAGGGCGGGTCGACCCGAATCGATCAGCGTCGTTCTGCCGGTTTTCAAGGAAGCCGACAACATCCACCCGTGCCTGCGCGGGCTGTGGCGCGCGTTGAAGCACGTCAGTCACGAAATCCTGGTGTGCTACGACTTCGAGGAAGATCCCACCCTGCCCGCCATCGCGGCCATGCCGGACCGGCCTCCCAGCGTGCGGTTGGTCAAGAACGACTTCGGGCGCGGAGCGGCCAATGCCATCCGCGCCGGATTTGTCGCGGCTCGCGGCGACGTAATCGTCACCACCATGGCCGATCTGTGCGATCCGCCGGAAATCATCTTGGACCTGGCGCGCGAACTGCGTCAATCCAAGGCTGCGATTGTCAGCGGCTCGCGCTACATGCCCGGTGGCTCCCAGCGCGGCGGTCCATTCCTCAAGCGCATGTTCTCGCGCTATTCGAGCTTGATCCTGCGCGCCTTGAGCGGCATCGGAACCCACGACGCGACCAACAATTTCCGCGCGTACGATCCCCAGTTCTTGGCCAAGACGACCATCGAGACGCGCCAAGCCTTCGATATCGGATTGGAGCTGACCGTCAAAGCGCACCTGGCCGGTCGGCGCGTCAGCGAAGTACCCACCAGCTGGGTCGATCGCCAGGCCGGCGCGAGCCAGTTCCGCATGTGGTCGTGGATGCCCATGTACTTGCGCTGGTGGACCAGAGCGCTGGCTGCTCCGGCCTTGGTTTGGACT
>JAKFYL010000376.1 GCA_021730845.1 Planctomycetota bacterium
ACCGTGAGCGAGGTGCGTTTGGCGAAGAAGCCCGCGTTTTTCCTGCCCGGAACCCGTTCCCAAGACGACCAGCGGCAGCGCGTGGTGGAACTCGAGCGCAAGGGCCTTGCGCGCGCCATCGATCCAGGCGATGTCGCGCGGGCGGCCCAGGAGATCGCTGACGGCTGCCTCGACCAAGCGTTGCTAGCGCGCATGCGCGCAGCCTACCTAGGCGACGTCTTCGAACCCGGCAATCGGCGCGCGGCCGAGATCATCTTGCAATGCGCCCACAGCTAGCAGCAGCGATCGAAGCCGGCTCCGCGCTGCTCGCGCGCCTGCGCCCGGCTGCGTGGGTGGCGAGTGTGCTCAGCGACTCGGAAGATGGCCGCAGCACGGTTCGCTACAGCTCGGCAGCGGGTGCCGTGATCGCCAAGTTCTACCCCGACCAGGTGGGGCGAACAGCCTTCGCGGCCCATCAGCGCCTGGCCGATGCCGACTGCCAAGTTCTGCGCGTGCCGCGAGCGCTTCATTACGACGAGCAGCTGCGCGTCTTGCTGCTCGAATCCGCCCGCGGCGTGGCGGGCACGGACTTGGACCCACGCCGGCACGCTGCAGCATTCGAGCGCATTGGCCGGGCGCTGCGCGAACTTCATACGCTGCAGCACGAGGGTGGAGAGAAAAAACGCCTGTCCGATCACCTGCAGGAGCTAGTTCGGCCAGCCCCCCAGGTCTTGGCCGCCGCGTTGCCTGCTTGGTCGGCAGCCATCGAGCGAACGCTCGCCGAAATCTCGATCCAGGAGGCGGCGTGGCCCCAGGTCCCCGCGGCGCTCTTGCACCGCGACTTTCATTGCCGCCAACTGTTCGACGACGGCGCGCACATCAGCGTGATCGACTGGGATCTGTGCGCCCTAGGAGATCCGGCTTTCGACGTGGCCTATTTCATGGCCTACTTGAAAACGCACTTCGATGGCCGGGTTGCGCAGCAAGGCATCGATGCGTTTTCGAGCGGCTATGGAGTGGATCAGCCGCTGCGCTCGCGAGTCCCGGTGTACGAGCAATTCAACTACCTGCGGCGCGCATGTCGCCGGTTTCGTATCCGTGACCAGGGCTGGGAAGGCGAGCTGGCGCGCATGCTGGATTTGCTCTAGAGCCGGTTTGGCCGAGAGCCGTACAATGGGGTGCATGCTCGAACTGCGTCCGGTGTGCGAGAACTGCGCCAAAGCATTGCCGCCCAGCAGCGATCGAGCTTTCGTGTGCTCTTTCGAGTGCACCTTTTGCGCCGAATGTGCCCTCGAGGTGCTGGCCAACGTGTGCCCCAACTGCGGCGGAGGATTCGAGCGCCGTCCCGTGCGACCAGCTGGAATGCTCGCCAAGTATCCGGTCAACACCCAAGCGCTGCACAAGCCCGTAGATATGGAACGCTTTGCCCCCATGCGCGAAAAGCTGCGCGGCGTTCCGCCGGAACGGCGTTGACTGGAATCAACGCATTTGCATCCGGGCTCTAGGGCTTGGGTCTGGGAAGCGGCAGCGACGGGATTTGTGTTTGGCTCGCCGGCGCCGGCGAGCTCACCGTGGAGCCACCTGAGCGGGCCACGATGGTCGTGCCGATCAAGATCACGGTGCCGCCCAGCAGGGTGCGCAAGGTGATCTGCTCGCTCAGGAAGAGGCGTCCCCAAAGGATGCCGAAGACTGGGATGAGGTACGTCACCAGGATGGCCTTGGTGGGACCTACGCGCACGATCAAGCGGAAGTACATCGCGTAAGCGAGTGCCGTGCAGAACAGCCCTAATGCCAGCACGCAGCCCCAGCTCTTGAGACTGGGAATGTGCGCGGGCCACAGCCACACGGCCGGAACGGCGAGCACTGCGCTGGCGGCAACTAGGCTTCCAGTCGCAACGGCCAGCGGTTCCAGGCCGGGAAGTTGGCGCTTGGCGAAGTGGCTGGCGATTCCATAACCAGTCGCGGCGAGCAGTGCAGCGAAAATGGCAGTCAGATCGCCCTGCACCGAGAGTTTGTGCCACACCAGCAGCACCACGCCCACGAAACCGATCCACAGACCGAGCACTTGTTTGGGCCTGGGGCGTTCGCGCAGCCACACGAACGCGACCAGCGCTCCGAATAGTGGTGCGGTCGCGTTCAGCACCGCGGCAAAGCCCGCCGTCAGCGACAGCGTCGCGAACGCGAACAAGGAAAACGGTAGCGCGGAGTTGATCGTCCCCAAGAAGCTCAATTTGCGCCAACTTCCTCGCAGAACGGCCCACTTGCCTTGGGAGGCCAAGATCAAGCTCAGGCAGGCCGCTGCGATGGCCACGCGAATGGCAATCAACGGCACCGGACCGAATTCCGGAGCAGCTACGCGCATGAACAAGAACGAAGCGCCCCAAATCGCGCCCAGGAGCAGCAACTCGAACGTGTCCCTGAATTTCACGCCTTGACTCGCTTGTGCGCCGCGCGTCCGATCGGCAGGCGCGCGCTTTCCTTGAGCGTGGACAGCACGATGGTCGTGCGCGTGGACTTGATGCCCGCGATCCCCGCGAATTGTTCGCGCAAGAGGCGCGCCAAGTCGTCCGTGTCACGGGCGCGCAGCTTGACCAGATAGCAATCCTCGCCGGCCGCCATGTGTACTTCCTGCACCTGTTCGATGGCCGCGAGCGCCTGGCCGGTCTTGGTGGAACCGGCGGTTTCCTCGGCGCGCACGAAGACGAACGCGGTCAGGCCCAGGCCCACCGCCTTGGCGGAAAGTCGCGCTTCGTAGCCTGCGAGGATCCCACCGGCCTCGAGCTTGCGCACGCGCTCGAGAATGGCCGACGGCGCCATGCTGAGTTCGCGCCCGAGCTCGGCGTTGCTGGCGCGCGCATCGCTTTGCAAGCGGTGCAGCAAGTGTTGGTCGACGGCATCTAGGATTCGTTCGGGTGTCATGCGGCGTGGAACATATGCTGGAAGCCAAGAAAATGAAATGAAACGTGCCACAAATTATAATAGTGCAGACGAAACATCGACAATATGTAATGCGCTCAGAACAAACGTCGGTGGCGGGTTCGGCTCTCCGGCGCAGGGTGAACCCATCCTCGGCTCGGGTGGCGCGCCTCACGAGCCGGCCGGGTTGCCGCCTGGGTACCCCAAGCCTGGGTTCATTCCCAGACCCGGACCTGGCCAAGAGAAGCATCCACATGTTGCGGAGATGAAACGCATCAAGTCGAACGTTGCAGGCTGTGCCACTTGCCGGGACGCTTGCACAGCGCATGTGAAACACTCGTGTTCGCAACGGACACGTGGCGCAAGCGCCAGCAGAAGCGTTCGCCGCATCGAACGATTCTTGGCAGCGAATCGCTCAAGCGCCTTGGTGCCTAGGACGATCTTGGCCGTGCGGACGGCAGCGATGCGCTCTGCTTCGAAAGGAGTCGAGCGCGGGCTGGTGGCGCGAGCGGAATGAGGGTCCCGCGAGTGTCACGAGCCCAGAGTTGAGCGTACGCAGCCTCGCCAAAAGCGAGAGTCTCCATAGGGATCTTGAGGGAGCCCGCCGGAGAGCGGTTGCGGCTTGCCGCGACCGCTCACCGGCTGGGCATTTTGAATTACAGCGAGCATTGCCCAGGCGATGAAGACGTCGGCGCGACAAGAACAAGGCCGTCGCAGCGAATCCGCGGAAGGCAATGCCGTTCTGGCCGGCCTGCTGGGCGAGCTTGGCTCCTCGATCGACCGACTGCTCGGTCAAGCGGGACACTCGCATCTGGGCGAACGCTCCAGGACCTACACCTGGGGACTGGTCGTCTTGCGCGCGATTCACAGCCTCGAGCCCAGCGTGCTCGAGCCGACCCTCGATCCGCGCGCACCTTTGGGCCACAGTTGCCCCGACCTCGACGCGCTCGTGGGCCTGGAACCTGGCGGGTCCTTGGAAATCTTGGAAGAACTGGCTGATCTAGGCCTGCTGCAGCGCCAGTTGTTCAACCTGATCCACGCCTGCCCACAGTGCCAAAAGGGACTGGTGAACTTGCGCCAAGTCTGTCCCGCGTGTTCCAGCATCGATCTATCCGTGGAGCGCGTGCTGCACCACTTCGCCTGCGCGTGGATGGGGCTGGAGTCCGAATTCACCCACGGATTCACCCTGCGCTGCCCCAAGTGCAAACTCGAGCTGCACCAATTGGGCCAAGATTTCGAACGGCCCAACGAGACCTATGTCTGCAACGATTGCAGCCACACTTGCGAGGATCCGGCACTGGAGGCTCAGTGCCTCTCCTGCGGCAGCATTGCCCCGTCCAGTGACTTGGAATTGGTGCGCATCCACAGCTATCGCCCCACCCAGTTGGCCGCGCGCGCCATCGAACTCGGGCGCTTGACCGGCCTGGACTTGGCGGAGCTGATGGTCGACGCCGATCTGAAGCTCGACG
The DNA here is from genome assembly GCA_021730845.1 of Planctomycetota bacterium. Taxonomy (GTDB): domain Bacteria; phylum Planctomycetota; class UBA1135; order UBA1135; genus JAKFYL01. Next base: position 4,365 of record JAKFYL010000376.1, read on the forward strand.
CGCGCGATTTCCTCGTGCTCGAGGCGCGACGGGAAGTTGCACGCTTGGCGCGCCACGGCGGCGTACTCAGTGCCGCGCGGCTGTGGTTCGAAACCGATGGTCAGCCCTACGAGATCTTCCGGCGTTGGAGCAACTTGGATCGCTCCCAACTGGGTGGGGTCTTGGCATCGCTGCGTGCGCCCCTGGACCTGGTGGCGCGCATGGATGCTTGCTCCTTGGGCGTCTTGCTCCCTGGAGCCGACGCTAGCGGCGCTGAAGTGGTGCGCCAGCGCCTGTTCGCGGCGCTCGGTGAGCTGCAACTGTGCGCCGAAAGTGGACGCCCGCTGCGCCCCGGTTGGCAAGTCGCAACTTGGTCGGATCCGAGTACCAGTGCTGCGGAAGTCCTGAGTTTCTTGGGGCTGGAGGCGCCATCCGAGTGAGAACGCTTCAGCGGCTTTCCCACCAGCGCCCGACCACCGTCGACCCGCTTGCGCGATTGCGGCGCGAGCGGGTCGAAGAGTCTGTGCAGAAGCGACGCTCGGCGTGGCGACGCGTGTTCAAGAGCGCGGGCACTGGGCTGGCGCTGCTCTTTGTCGTACTTGGGCCCATGCTGTGGGTGCGCTCGCGCCGCATGGTGTGCGATGGGCTGGTGCAGGGGGTCGTGCGCTGGGAGCGTGCGGCCTCGGCGGCGCGCGTGGCCGAAGTAGCCTGCCAGCCCAGCCAACGTGTGCAGCGCGGCGATCGGCTGCTCCGGCTGGAAGCCATCGGCAGCGAAGAAGCGCGCCGGCCCTTGGAGATCGAGGTCGAGCAGGCGCGCTTGCGCCTTGACCTGCTCCTTGCCGGCGGAAGCTTGAATGAAAGCGATCCCCTGCGGCGCATCGACCAGCGATTCGACCTAGAAACCAAGATTCGGGAGGCGCTCACGGCCGGCCAAATCCTATTCGCGCGGGCCGTGGAACTGGCGCGGGAACGCGAAGCGTTGCAAATGCTCTTGGCCGCCGAGGCCGACGCCCGGGCGGCGGCGCGCGAAGAAATTCTGGGCGCTTTGGACCAGGCCCAGGCCGAGCGTGCGGCCAAAGGCCAGATCGCTGCGCAATCCAAAACCGAAGCGGAACGGAGCGAGCGCTTGCACGCCCAGGGCCTCGTGCCTTGGCGCGACGTGGAGCGCGCGCGCGTCGAGCAAGAGCACGCGCGCATCGAGCACGAGGCCTGTGGGGCCCAGGTGACGGCGCTGGAGCGACGCCTGGAGGCGGCCTGGGCCATGGAGCGTTCGCAGCAAGAATGGGGCGAGGCCCAGTTGCGCACCCAGGCCGAACGCTCGCGTCCTTTGGACATCGAAATCCAGGCCAATCAGCAATCGGTCCAGCGCTGGCGCGATCTGGCCAGTGATCGTTCCTTGGCCGAGCCCCGAGCTAGCGCCACGAATCTGGCGGCGATCGAAGTGGAGTTGGCGCGCCAGACCCTGGCCCAAGCCCAGGCGAAACTGGAGGCGGCCATGCAGGCCCGTGGCGAGGGCTGGATCACTGCCCAATCGGACGGAGTCATCGACCGCATCGAGGTCCACCCCGGTGCCGCGGTGGAGCAAGGTGCGGCGCTGGTTTCCTACGTCGACACCAACGAGTTGTGGGTCGTGGCGTACCTGACGGAGGACGACGCGCGCCGGGCCGAAATCGGATTGCCATGCCGATTGGTATTCGACTCCGACGGATTCTCTTTTTCCGCGCGCTGCAGTTCCTTGGGTGCGGCTTGGCTGACCTGCCCGCCTGAGCTGGCGCAGCCGCGCGGCAGGCTCGACTTGCGCTTGCCGGCGCGCATTGACTTTGTGCCCGCGGATCACAAGGACCATGTGTTGCGCCCTGGAGCGCGCGTGCAAGCCGTGTTCGACTTGGATTCCAAGCCGGCCCAAGGCGGTCAAAGCGCCGCGAGCGGGTCGTGATCGGCTCTTTCCTGGACCATCTGCTCGCGGGCATCGCGAGCTGGTGGGAGCTGGTCGTGCGCGAAATCACCCAGCGCACCTGGCTGGACTGGGTGGTGTACACGGCGCCGATCGTGATCCTGGCGGAGATTCCGCGCTACTTCTTGCCGACGTTTTTGCTGGCGCTGCTCAAGCGTCTGGGGCTGCCGCGCATCGACACGCGTTCGCGCGAGTCCTTCTTGAAGCGCAAGCCCCTGGTGTCGTGTGTGCTGGCGGGGCGCAACGAAGGCGCGATCATGGGCCAAGCCGTGACGGGTCTTCTCGACCAGGACTACCCCAACATCGAGATCCTGGTTTGTGACGACAACAGCGAAGACGACACGTACGCCAGTGCCAAGCGCGCGGCCAAGGGCGACCCGCGCGTGCGCCTTTTGCGCAACAGCGCGCCCACGGGCCGTGGCGGTAGGCCATCCGCTTCGAACCTAGGCCTGCGCTTTGCGCGCGGCGAGTTCATCTTGTCGCTGGACGCCGACACCACCTTCGATCGTTCCGTCGTGCGGCGCATGATCGAACCGTTCGCCGACCCTCGCGTGGGGGTCGTCGCGGGCAATGTGCTGCCGCGCAACGGCGGCCGAAGTCTCCTGGCGCGCATCCAAGAACTCGAATACGCCATCGGAATCGACTTGCACAAGCGCTGGTCGGACCTGTTCGACTGCACGCTCATGGCCAGTGGCGCCATTGGCAGTTTCCGGCGCAGCGCGGTGCTGGCGCTGGGCGGCTGGAATCCAGAAGTCGCCGAAGACTCCGACATCTCGCTGCGCATGAAGCAAGCCGGATGGAGAATTGCCTTTGCCCCCAAGGCTGTGGCCTTGACCGACGTACCCGAAGACTTCGGAGTCCTGATGCGCCAGCGCACACGCTGGGATCGCGGCGGATACAACGTCTACGTGCGCAGGCACTTCCGGCTGTGGAGCCCACGCAGCGTGGGCTGGTCCTTCTCCACGGAACTGTGGGAGGAGTTCTATTTCACGGTCTATTCGGCGCTCATCTACCCGGTGTACTTGCTCATTGTGCTCTGGCTGCGCGGTCCTTTGTTCGTGTCGTTCGTGCTCGTATTGACCTTGGCGATCTACGAGGTGCTCTCGCTGCTGGCGTTCCTGTGCACGCTGTACGTGGCCGAGCGCATCGCGCGGCCGTGGCGCTTGATCACAGCAGCGCTGTGGATGCCGCTGTACAAGGAAGCGCTGCGCTGGGTGCGCTTCAAGGCCATGGTCATGGAACTGCTTGGGATTCGCAGCGAAGACACGTTCCTGCCGCCTTCGGCTTGGCTGAATGCGAACTGGCGCTGGCGCAAGCGCAATGCGGCCGAGGCGCAGCCCAAGGCGGTGTCCGAACCGGACCCTGCCCCGTCCGCGCCGCAAGTTCCGCCTGGCGCGGTGCCATCGGCCATTCGCGAGGGAGTCCAGATCAGCAAGCGCGGCCGGAATGCGGTGTTCAGCGGCTCAAAGAAACTGCGCCCCTGAGCGTTCTGGCGGCTGCTTGTTGGCGGAGCCCGTGATTGCGCGCCGCTTGGTCGTCTTTTTCGCGCATCAGGCAGCGTCACGGCCTCAAATGTGAAGGCCAGTTCAAGGTCTCGGCCCCGTCGTTCCGATGCGTTCGACCATGTCACCCAGCTTCGCCCCGCGTTCCATTTGCGTCGTTCTTTCGCTCGTCAGTGTCCTGTTTGGGTCCGGCTGCGCCACCAGTCCCGTGCGCGCGGGATGGAGCAGCCAGGAACGCGGCGACGACGTTGGGGCCTTGAGCGCGTGGACCACCGCGGCCACGGCCGGCGACATGGAGGCTCAATTCTTGGTCGGCTTGATGCACGACGAAGGGCGCGGCACATCGGTGGATCGAGTCCAAGCCGCGCGCTGGTACGAATGCGCCGCCGGACGCGGGCATGCCGCGGCCCAGAACAACCTGGGGAATCTGTACCTCTCAGGCCAGGGAGTGCCGCGCTCCCTGGATCAGGCCGCGAGTTGGTATCAACGGGCCGCCGAGCAGGACTTCGCTCCGGCGCAAAGCAACTTGGCAGTCTTGCACTTGTCGGGGCAGGGTGTACCCAAGGACTTGGCGCGCGCGCGCTCCTTGCTGTTGGCCTCGGCGGAACAAGGTCACGCAAAAGCCCAGCGCATCCTCGCGGGCCTGGAGCGAACCGGCCTGGGGACGTCCGAGGCGTCGGCCGGGAAGTCAGCGGCCGAATCCAAGCAGCAGCGTCTGGCAAGCGCCGCAAAGTGGTACGACTGCGCAGCACAGCAAGGCGACGCCCAGTCGCAGCAGTACTTGGGTCAAATGCTCCTGCGCGGTGAAGCGGGGACCCAAGATGAGGGGCTGGCCGCACATTGGCTGGCCTTGGCCGCCCAGCAAGGACTGCCCATGGCACAAACCGATTACGGGCGGCTCTTGATCGACAGCCAGAGCCCGCTGCGCGACCAAGACCAAGGCGTGCAGTGGCTGTACCGCGCTGCGCAGCAAGGTTTCGCTCCTGCGCAGTACGACCTGGGCATGCTGCACGCCAAAGGCACGGCTGTACCGAGGAACTTGCCCGAGGCGGCGCGTTGGATCGCGCTGGCTGCCGAACAGGGACTGCCCATCGCGCAGAGCAAGCTGGGGCTGCTCTTCGAGTTTGGCCGAGGCGTCGAGCAGAGCACGATCGAAGCGCTGCGCTGGTACCAAATCGCCGCTGCGCGTGGCGACGAATCCGGCCAGTCCGGCGCTCGACGCCTAGCGAGCCGCATGCCCTTTGCGGAGTACAAGCGCGCCGAGCAACTCGCGCGCGAGTACCGCCCGCGCAACACCAGCCAAGAAAGTCCGGCGCTGGCCCAAGCGGCCGTGCTAGGGCCCAACGATCCCTAAGGGGCCGCGACTGGCCCGCGGAGCAACAATTCGACGCATGTACGTGCCTGCGTCGACCAGACCAACTGCGTAGGCCGCGCTACGCCCTATGGCGGATTGCGTCCATTGCATCCCGGGCACATGATCCTCCTGCTCGCTGGATCCGTGGCGCCAGGCCCAGGAAGATCATGCAGTCAGGACGGTGGTGGATCGCGGCGATTGGAGCATTGGGCACGGTAGCGCTCCTGGCGGATGCCCAGCAGTACAAGGTGGTCGGTGCGAACGACCTGGGCATGCATTGCGTGGACAAGGAATATTCCGTCTTTTCCATATTGCCGCCCTTCAACGTGGTCAATGCGCAAGTCGTCAAAGGCACGGCAGGGTCCTTGCCCGTGTTGCTCGACCCGACCAAAGTCAAGGTGACCTACGAGCCGGTCGTGGACGCGGGCGGATCGATCAACTCGACGAGCTTGGCCGGCAAGACGGACTTTTGGCAGTACGCCTCGCAGTTGTTCCACGTGCCGCTGGCGCGCGGGCAAGGCTTGACCGGTTTGTACATGCCGGCGGACGCGCCGGCACCCGGGCCCCAGCCCATGGCTTTCGATGCGAGCTTGCGTCTGTTTCGGGCCTTTGGCATTCCGATCATGCCCAGCGACGACGCGCACTTTGCGAACCCGTATCCGCTCATGCGCGTGGTGGCACGCGATGTCGCGACGAATGCCGTGCTTGGCTACACCGACATGGTGGTTCCCGTGTCGGACGAAACCGATTGCCGTAGCTGTCACGCAACTGGGCAAATTGCCGCCAGCGACCCCAACGTCGCCTGGTCGAACGATCCCGACCTCGAAGTGCAAGCCAAGCGCAACGTATTGATCGTGCACGATTTGCACCAGGGAACTGGCTTGCTGGCGAGCCAACCAGTTTTGTGCGCGAGCTGCCACCTTTCTCCACCGCTGGAACTGGAGCTGACGCACTCGGGCGCATCTAGCCCGGGCGCCAGTTTGCTGTCGATCCAAGGCGCTGGATCTCACGCGCGGGCGCATCCCAGCCTCGTTCCCGCGCCCAAGTCCATGTCCAAGGTGATGCACTCGCACCATGGCAAGTTGAAGGACGCCGCCGGGAACTTGCTGTTCCCTCCCGCCGGGACAGCGCAGCAGACTTGCTACAAGTGCCATCCGGGTGCGGTCACGCAGTGTTTGCGCGGCGCCATGGCAACGGGCGGAATGGAGTGCTTCGAGTGCCATGGAGCCATGCTGTCTGTCGGCGGCGACTTCCCCCTGCTCGCCGGAGGGAGCATCGACGGCCAGAACGACGGCCAGCCGCGCAGGCCTTGGATGGACGTGCCCCGCTGCCAGTCTTGCCACACCGGCGATGCAGTGAGCCACTTGACCGGCACGGACTTGGTCCTGGCTCCCGACGGGATTCGTTTGCAACAGGCCTGGCGCATCGGCGACCAGTCAGCCTCGCCGATCAAGGCCACGAATCTGCGCTTCGCCGAGAACCCAAACACGCAGTACCGCGCGAGCAAGGGCCACGGCCAACTCGCGTGCGAGGCCTGTCACGGCAGCACGCACGCGGAATGGCCGAACGCCGACCCGGCGCACAATGACAACGTCGCCGCCATCCAAATCCAGGGTCATTCCGGACCTTTGATCGAGTGCAACGCGTGTCACGTCAACATCGGGAAGACAACCAACGGCCCACATGGTTTGCACACCGTGAATAGCCAAGCGTTCGTCAATGACCACGACGGCTACTGGGAGAACAATCCGTCCAGTTGTCGCGCTTGCCACGGAACCAACCTGCTCGGCAGCGTGCTCTCGCGTGCCGCTGCGACCAGGACGTTTCAGGTCGAAGGCCAGCCGGTGGTCATTCCCAAGGGAACGCCGGTGCGCTGCAACTTGTGCCACTCGATGCCGCACTAGACTGGTAGTCTGACAGCAGTCCGGGCACGGTTTCACGACCGCTTGGAAGTCGTCTTGGGCATTTCGCGGCCATTTCCGACGGCTTTTCAGCCTTCCGGCGCGCGAGTCGCCCGCCAAGGAAAGCGTGCTGTACGCAAGCCTCACGGATTTCCCTTCCTTGCTACCCTGATCCCAGCGTGCCGCGCCATGAGAAACGCGGACTTCCCCTCAGAATCACAAGTCAAGGACTCTCGACGCATGAAGACGCTCGCCATTGGAATTTTCGCCAGCGCAGCTGGATTCGTTCTGGCACTCTCCGCCAGGGCATTCACCCGTGTGCCGGTGTCGGCAGCAGCCAACGACTGCGTCTACGTCCAGAGCTCCTAACACTGCGTACGGCGCCTGCATGCAGGCAGCTGTTGGGTGCGGTGTGTGCTGTAGGCACGAGGATCAGACCATGGACGTACCTAAATGCGCTGGCGGCAATCAATTCAAGAACTGTTCTAGCTGGGACAAGCCGTTTCAAGCTAGGATCCACTACTGCCCCGGAACAGAACCAAATGACTGCACGTACGCAGGAACAGGCACCTGCGAACACGTTGCGGACGCCGAGACGGCTGACGGCATTTGCCCCTCCGTTCCCTGGCAGTCCGTGGTGAAAGTAGCTACTGCGGCTTTGCGCGCGATCACCCTGCGGCGTCGCGCTCGTCGGATCGTGCTCAGCGGCCAGGAAGGCCGCTTCCGCCGCCCCGCTGTCGCGCTCCTTGCAGGGCGAACGCGCGCTTCGCCTCGCTACGCGACTTTCACCACGGACTGCTAGCACGGATCAAGCGCCTAGGACTTCCGAGTCAAGCTGAGTCGCGTCAACGCGCCGAGCCAAAATTCGATCCCTTGCTGGGTTGCCGGCCGCCCATTCGGTGGCCTGCAACGGAACAGGTGCTTACGGGTGCCGAACAACCAAAGGGGGCCGCTGGATGTTGTCACGCAGTATGTATGCCGGCATGGCGGCCGCAGCAATCGTGTTGGCCGTGGTCGTGCTCCGACGGCTGCCGGGCACTGAGTCGACGGGTGTCCAGCCGATCAGGAACCCTGCGAGTTTTTCGACGCAGGCAGGCCCGGTTCCCTCGCAAGTTCAGCGACAGCCAACGGCTGCCGGGCACTGAGTCGACGGGTGTCCAGCCGATCAGGAACCCTGCGAGTTTTTCGACGCAGGCAGGCCCGGTTCCCTCGCAAGTTCAGCGACAGCCAATTGATGCCACAGATCTTCAGGCTTCAGGCCAGCCCCTCGCACTGGAAACGCAACCAGCGCCAGGTGCGGAAGTTCTTGGGAAGGTCGAGGCCTGCTTGCGGCTCGACCTAGACGACTCCAGCATTCAACCCGACACGGACTTCCCCCCGATTTGGCACTGTCTCAAGAGTTTGGACTGGACGAGCGTAGCGGCCGCGGACCTAGTTGTCTGGATGTGTGCCAAGCGCCGCCCTCTGAGGCAAATCAGCCTCGTGGCGGGCGTCGCTCTGCATGCACGGCCAGCACGAGAGGCACTAGCATACTTGGCCGACTACAAGCCGAAGTGTCTGGAAGTGAGGGAGACTGGTCTGGTAACCATGGCGATAGAGGCCATCGGTCTTGTAGATCCCGCTTGGGTTGCGGAACTGGAGCGATCGATGACTCCGGACGCCCTGTTCACCGGCGATTCGTCGGAACAGGGCATCTCGCTGGCCGAGTACTTCATTCGGCTGGGAAATCCTCAGATCGCTGGCATTCTTGAAGCCGGCGGATGTGGCGAGTTTGGTGGTTCGGAAAGGGAAATCAATCGAGCCGCTCGGGTGAGCCTTTTCGCTTCCTCGACCAGTCAATGGGATCCGAACCGAAACGAGTATGCGTGGGCATACGCAGAGTCGATCATGTATAGCCAATCGTCTCCACCTGGCGCTGGAGGCGTCCTTGCGTCGTTATTGCCTTCGAAGCAAACGTGGCCAGGTGGCGACTCGACACCAGTGCTGAAAACGCTGTTGATGGCCATGGATGATCCAAGGTTCAAGAAATCCGCCGCGCTTACACTGTTCAACACACAAACGCCACAGGGTCCTGAAGGTTGCAACAAGGAGCTTTGGGACCAAATCTACAAGCAGGTGCTTGCGGTTGCTGCGGAGCACCAG
>JAKFYL010000349.1 GCA_021730845.1 Planctomycetota bacterium
TCTCCGATCAGGACCAGAACTCCGCGCTCGAGTCCTGGAGCGCGCAACGCTTCCAGCACCAGATCCAAACGGTGCCAGTCGCGGTAATAGCCCACGAACCCGAGCACGAACGCTGCGGGATCCAGCCCCAACTCTTGGCGCGCGCGCAGCGCTAGGCCAATTTGCGGCGGCGGATAGTCCTCCAGATGCACCCCGTTGGGCATCACACACAATCGCTCGCGTTTGACCCCCATGTCCACCAACATGTCAGCCAGTACGGCGCTGACCACAATGACGCGGTCCGCGCTTTGGAACACGTACTTTTCCATGCGCTCTGCCCAACGCGGAAAAGACAGCCCGCGCGTGCGCGAGAGTTCCAGGACCATGGGCGAATTCACTTCCAGGATCAGGGGCAAACCCAGCTTGCGCGCGGCTTGGACGCCGGCCGCGTTGCCAAAAGCATAGCGCTCGTAGATGACCTGCGACTTGTGGCGGCGCGCGGCTTGCACGAGCTTGCCTCGCGCGTAGCTGGTGTACGCGTACTCTGCCAATTCGCGCGCAAAGCGCGGCAGGCGCGCGACCAGCGACCAGCGCTTCGAGCTTGGATTGCGAGCGGGGGCGGCGGGCGCGCCGCTGCGCGCCACCAGCGAGAATTCGTCGACCTGCGCTCCGGCTTGGACCAGGGCGGTTTGCAAGGCGCGGATGTGGACCGCTTGACCATCCTCGGCTTGGGTGCGGTGGTGATACAGAATGCGCACGCTGCTTGTCCCCCTAGTTGCCGTGCGCGGCGCACACGCCCTGCAAGTACGATTCGAGTTTGTCCGTACTTGCCTGCCAACTCATCCGCAGCGCGCGCTCGCGCAATTCCGCGGCGCTCGGCGGCGTGCCAAGCAGTGCGGCCAGCGCCTGGGCCAGTTCGATCGGATCGCGGCTGGCTGCCAAACACTGTGGCAAACTCTCCAGCAGCTCCGCCGTACCACCCGCGGGCGTCGCCAGCACGGGCAAACCGCTGGCCAGGGCCTCCAGCACGACGTTGGGGCGACCTTCGCGCGAACTGGTCAGGAGCAGCACGCTTGCCGCCCGGTACCACGGGGCCAGTTGGGCCGGCGCCAATTCTCCCAGCAAACGCACGCGCAAGCTCCGCTCGCCAGGCGCAAGTGAGGACTGCTGGGCCTGCGCGCGCAAGGCGGGTTCCAAGACTCCGCTTCCCACGAAGACGATTTCGTGTTCGATCCCCGGTGGCGCATGCCGGGCGTGCCACTGGCGTGCCGCGGCTAGCGCCAGCAGCGGATCCTTGCGCTCGATCAAGTGGCCAACGACCAGGATCAGCGTGGCCCTAGGGTCAAGGCCCAATTGCGCCCGCGCCGCAGAACGCTCGCCGGGCGCGAAGAGTTGGCTGTCGACGCCGTTGGGAATCAGCACGCCGCGACCGGGCACCCCTCCCAGCTGATCCATGTGAGCCACCAAGTCCGCGGAGACCGCGCACCAGTTTCCGGCGTGCGCCAAAGCGTCCGCCAAGGCCGGGCGCAGCTCGGGCTCTCGGGCCACCTGCAAGACGTCGCTGCCCCGCCCGTGGATCACCATCGGCCGTCCCCAGGCGCGCACGGCGCGCGCCGCTTGGGCTGCCGGCCAGGCGTAATCGGCGAACACCAGGTCCACATCCCCGGCGCCTTGGAGCGCCCTGACGCCCGCGGCCGCGAAGGCCTTGGCGTTCGCCGCGGCGTGGCCGGGCCAGTGCAAGTACCGCGGCCGCAACACTTGGATGCCCATCCGCGTTTCGCGGCGCGGCGCAGCGGCGACGGCGCGCCAAGCCTTGGGTCCGATCCAGCGCAGCGCAAAGGGCCGCGGGTGCACGACGCGCACGCGGTGACCGCGTTCGCTCAAGGCCTGCCAGCGGCGCTCGGCGAACACGCCTTCCACGGGGCGCGCAGCGCTCGGATACAGCGAAGTGAGCACGCCAACGTTCATCCAGCGAGTCCGCGCACTCCGTGGCGGCGACGCCAGTGCTCCAGCATCAAGATCGACCACAGAAGGCGCCCGTGGTCGCGCATTCCTGACGCATGTTCGGCCTGTTTGGCGCGCAGTGCTTGCACGTCGAACCAGTCCGCGGGCAAGGTAGCGATGGCATCCTCCACGTGTTTGGCGAGCGGGCCTTGGATCCACTGGCGCAGCGGCGTGTCGAAACCGCGCTTCTTGCCGTCCAATATCGAAGCCGGCAGGCGCGAGCGCAGGGCTTCGCGCAGGGCGTGTTTGCCTCGACCGGCGCGAACCTTGGCCGCGGCCGGCAGCGGCGCAAAGCGCTCCATCCAGCGGTGGTCGAGCATCGGGCAGCGCATTTCCAGCGAAACGCCCATCGACGCGCGATCGCCTTTGACTAGGATTTGGTCGGGCAAGTAGGTGTGGATGTCGGCGTATTGGGCGCGGTACAGAGAATCGTCGTAGCGCACTGCGCGGTAGAAGCTCTCGAAGCGCGTGAACGGATCGTGGTCCACAAGGCGCGCGCGCACATCGCCGTGCAGCAGTTCCAAGGCATCCTCGCGATCCATTTGGGTCACGCTGTGCCAATAGGCACGCGCCGGGTCGCGGCCCACGTTGGACAGGAAAGTCTTGGCGCGCAAGAACCGAGGTGCCCAGTCCAGCTTCGGATAGACAGCGCCCGCGGTCTGGGCCGCGCGTTGTCCGGAGGCACCGAGCTTGGCGCGCAAACGATTCTCGGCCACATCGTGCACATAGCGCCGGTAGCCGGCGAAGCTTTCGTCGCCCCCATCGCCACTGAGCGCCACGGTCACGTGTTCCCGCGCGACCTTGGAGACCAGCCACATGGGGTAGTCCGAGGGGTCGGCGTGGGGCTCGTCGAAAATCCAGGGCAGTTCGGCTAGCGCCTGGGTCGGGTCCGGTTGCACCACGCGCGTGTGGTGGATGGCTTTGAGGCGCGCGGCCGTGGCCTGGGCGATGCCTAGCTCGTCGTGCGAGCGTTCCTCGAACCCGACCGAACAAGCCACGATGGCTCGCTCTTGGGCGCGAGTCATGCTGTCCGCCACCGCCGAGCTGTCGATGCCGCCAGACAGGAACACGCCCAGGGGAACATCCGCTTGCAGGCGCTCCGACACACACTGGTCCAGCAGGGCCAAGATCTCTTCGCTACTGGCCACTGGCGTAGGCCCGTCCTTGGGCAAGTCCCAATAGCGCTTCAAGCGCACGGACGAGCCGGGCTCGAATTCCAAAGTGCAGGCAGGCGGCAGTGGAAGCATGCCCTTCCACGCGCTCTTGTCTCCGGCAACGTAGCCTTGCACCAGGAAGTCCAGCAGCGCCTCGGGCACGAGGCGGCGCTCGGTCACCTCCCACTGCAAGATGGCCTTGGGCTCGGAGGCCCAGAACAGCCCCGCGCCAGTACGCGCGTAGTACAACGGCTTCTTGCCCAATCGATCCCGTCCCAGGAGCACCTTGGGGCGCGCTGGGTCGCGCCAGTCCAAGATCGCGAAGGCGTACATGCCTACCAGCTCCCGGCACAAATCGGGACCCAACTCCTCGTACAAGTGCAGCACGACTTCGGAGTCCGAGCGCGTGCGGAAACGATGGCCCTTGCGCTCTAGATCCGCGCGCAGCTCGCGAAAATTGTAGATCTCGCAGTTGATCACCAAGGCCACGTCGCCGGTCTCGTTGAGCAGGGGTTGGTGCCCCCCGGCCAAATCCAAGATCGACAAACGCCGAAATGCGACGCCCGTCGGGCCGCGCGCCCAGGCCCCGAAGTCGTCGGGACCACGGTGCATGAGCGTGTCCGCGCCGCGGCGCAGAAACGCTTCGCTCACCGCTTGGCGCGGGTCATCGAAGGCAACTCCACACAATCCACACATACAGCGTACTTTGCGCGGCTAGCCGCGCCACAAAGGTGCCAGCTTGCGCGCGAAGCCAGGGCGCTTGGGTTTGCGGTCGAATCCGCGACGCTCCACCGGCGTGATCGCTCGATCTCCATCCGCGCCGCGCAGCGGCGCACCGGGTCCCTCATGCATCTCACGCATGGCCAAATGCTCGAACACAACCACGATGCAAACGAAGTGGTAGAAGAGATCGAAGGTGGCCCGATTCAAGAACGTACTGCCGACGATGAACGCTGTAATGGATGCCTCGAACATGGTGCAGTAATTGAGGATCCAACTCGTCCGAAAGCGCATCTTGGCTTCGCGCCGCACGCGCCAAATGGAGAAATAGGTGCCCGCGAACAAGCTCAAGTACATCATCAGCGCCGGAAACCCGTTCTCCGCCAGGACTTGCAAATACGCATTGTGGGCCACAATGGTCTGCAGCGGTGCCCCGCCGGAAAGGTACTGGTTGTAGCGCGCCTGAAACATGTTCAACCCGACTCCGAAGATCGGGTTGTCCACGCTCATGGCCCAGGCAACTTTCCAGGCCTCTAGGCGTCCCCGGGCGGAGCTGTCTGCTTGGTAGGTAGCAATCGTGCTTAGCCGGTCGAAAAACGAATCCGGCAGGGCCAGCAGCGCGAGCAATCCGGCCACGATTCCCAGACCAACTCCGGTCCAGCGACGCTGGGAGCGCCATACGATGACTCCTAGCGCCGCTAACAGGGACAAAAAGCCTCCGCGCGAGTGCGTCAAGAGCACGACGAACATGGTCATCGGTGCCACGATGGTCAGCCCTCGACGCAGCACCGGACGCTTTTCGCTGAGCGCTAGCTGCACGAGCACGGGCACCCCCATGCACAACGCCAAGGCGAAGTCGTTGTTGTCTGACAACATGCCGCCAGGACCTTGCTTGACCACCATCCGGCCCAAGGAGAGCAGGCCGGCGATGCCAATTTTCATGCCGTAGAAGCCAAACGACAATCCGATTACCATCAACAACACACGCAGGTGCTCGCGTTTGGTGACAACGATCGTCGTGAACAGGGCAACACCCACGACCTTGAGGTATTCGACGTACTGCTCGACTTGTCCCTTGTCGAAGGCACCGGCATTGACAATGGCCGCGCCCACCCACAGCGTGAGCGCCAGCATCATCCAACAGCGAATGCGCGGCAAGAAACTTTGCAACTGTCCGGAAGCCAAGAAGCCGGCCAGGGTCACTCCGGCAACCAGGAACGACCAACGTTGGAAGCGCGCAAATCCCCAAGTCAAATCCTGGGTGCGCATATAGGCCAGCCAGGAGAAATTCAGCAGTCCGATCAGCGGCCGACGAAAGCACACCGGCACCAGGGCCAGCATCAGGAGGGTGAAGAGGATGTCGCGCATGACCCTGCCGGCTCAGCGTCGGATGCGGGCGCGCGAACGCCCGGGCCGCTAGCGGAACTCCTTGCGCACGTTGTCGATGGTCTCGACCAAGCGCGGTGCCAGCAGGTGCTTGCGCTGGGAATAGGCCCACGTAACCCACAGGATCGAACCGATCACGAGCGCCGCGGACGCGGCTGTGAGGAACCGACGCAAGATCTGCAAGCGCGCCTGGTCGCGTGTGCGGATCACGTTGATCGCACCTAGGACCGGCAAATCCGTGGCGCGCACGACTTCGGCCACCGAACGATAGGCACCGCGGTAGAACTCGGCGAACAACGCCGACGAAACACCGGTGACCAGGGCGGCGATCAGCGAGAAACCGAGCACCAAGAACAGGTTGGGAGACGTGGGCCGCACCGGGGGCAGGGCCACTTCGGTGATCTGGAACGGGTTGAACTCCGGTTGCTCCAGCAGTTCGGTGAAGCGCACTTGGCGCTCGTAGTCTTTGGAGGCCTCGTCGAACAGGGCCAAGGCGCGCTCGGCTTCGCCTTCCAGGAACTTGTCCAGGCGATAGATCTCGCCCTGTTTCTTGACCACCTGTTGCAGTTCCTCGCGCGTGGCCAAGGCTTGCTTCAATCCCGCCTCCAAGCTGGCGATGGTTGCCTTGGCTTCGTCGACTCGCTTGAGCAATTGCGGCCGGTCCGGATTGGCGAGCGCTTCGGTCACGGTCTGCTCGGGAACTTGACGCAGCTGGATTGCGATCAACTGCTCTTCGAGCTTTTGAATCTCCTTTTCGATCTGCTTGTATCTGCGATGGACCGCGCGGTAGCGCGTCTGCTCGTCGCGAAAATCTCGAATCAAAGCTTCGATGGCTGCTACTTGGTCGCTCACGTCGACTCCCGCCACCTTCGTATCCACCGGGATCTCGCGCGCCGCCTGCGAGTACATGGCTTCCGAAGCCGCCTGGATGGCCTTGGCTTCCTCGCGTTTGATTTCCAGGCTGCTGACTTGCTTTTGGATCTCGGCCAAGCGCTCGTAGGCGGGGTCTTCCTCGCGCATGCGACCGCCGCCGGGAGCCTGCTGCGTGGCCGAGAGCCCGTTATCGCGCTTGTGTTTGGCAACCGCTTGGGCCGCTTCCTTGTAGCGCGTTTCAGCCAGTCGCAAGTGCACTTCCAGGGTTTCGCGCGCAGCGCGCGCGCCTTTGCGCACCGACTCGACCTTTTCCTCGATGTACGCCTTGTTCAGAGCGTTCAAGAAGTCCGCGGCACGATGGGGATCGGTGTCGGTGTACCGGGTGAAAATGAAACTGGAGCCTTCCTTCTCACCAGCTTTGACCGGTTGCACGATGGTGTTCAGCACCACGCGGCTCAAGTAGCGGCGCTTTTCCGGATCGTCCAGGGTCTCGTAGTCGCTCCACTCGAGGGACTCCACGACACGCTTCACGCGTTCGTAGGCGCGCATCTGCTTGTCGGCGCCGGCCACGTCGCGTTGGATCACGTCGACGTCGGTCCCTTGCCCCACGACCGGCAAGGAAGATTCGCGCAGCTCCAGTTGCGACTTGGACTGGTAGCGCCTGGGTGCCAGCACGGCGACCATGATGCCTAGCGACAACACGAAGGCCGCCGGCAGGGCGACCTGCCAAACGCGGCGCCGCAAGAGGCCCAAGAACTCGAAGAGCTGGCCTTGATCGCTGGCGTGAACTGCCACGTTACGAGCGCCGCGCGCCCTGGGCGCGCCGGTCGGGGGTCAGGAGAGCGAACGAGGTGCGCATGCAGACTGGCACTAGAAGCCGTTGTTGTTGCCGATTCCGCGGTTGAAACCGTTGTTGCCGATGAAGAACAGCGCGCCGCCCAGCTGCTGGAACACCTGGGTGACCGGGAAGATCAAGTCCGACAAGAAATAGCCGAACTGGGCCAGCATCGTCGGCGGAACGTAGATGATGTCGCGCTCTTGGATGAGCATGTTGTACGTGGAGTCGCCCGTGGAGAGCATGTCCCCCACCGGAATGGAAACGACCAGCGGGTCGCGCGGGTCGGCGCGGATCAAGCGCGTGCGTGCCAGGTTGGCGGTTTGAGGATTGGGCGAAGCAGCCATGACGGCCTGAAACACGGTCAGGTCGCCGGTGAAACTCTGCACGCCTTTGCCCGACACCTCGCCAAAGATGTAGTACACCTTGCCCGTGCTCGAGCCGATGCGCACTTCCAGATCCAAGTCCGTGAAGTAGGGCGAGTACTTCTGCGTCAGAAACGCTTCGAGTTCGCTGCGCGTCTTACCGGCCACGACCACCGCTCCGATTTCGGGCAGGATGATCGTGCCGTCGATGTCGACCGTCTCCGCCCGACCCTGCAATTCCGGGTTGAAGGCGTCGTTGATCAGGATCGTGTCGCCCAGGGTGACGTAGTTCTGCTCTTCCGCGTTGCCGGTATAGCGCTGGCCAAAACCTTTTTGCACCAGATGCTGCAGCACGCGTTTGTCGGGTTGCGTGCTGGTGCACCCAAGCAGGCCCGAGCCCGTCATACACAAAAGGGCGAGGACCAGCGCGCGCCCAAGGGCGACCCACGAACGGGGCCCGTGCCCCCCAGTCTGGGCCGCGGCGCCCTCGCCCGGTCGGCTGGAGTGTGAAGAGTGGCCCATGGGATGATTGTTCCTAGAGTCCTGCTGGATCGGCCGCTTTGGCCTTTGGGTTGAGACGGCTCAAGAACCGTACTGCCGGGCGTAATAATCCCGGTAGGCGCCGTTTTGGACCCGTCCGAGCCATTCAGAATGCGATTGGTACCAGGCGATGGTCAAGGGCAATGCTTGCGTGAACGAGAAACGAGGGGCCCAAGCCAGCTCCCGTGCGATCTTGGACGCGTCGATGGCGTAGCGCCGGTCGTGGCCCGGTCGGTCCTTGACGAACCGAATCAGGCTGGTCGGTTTTCCCAAGGCCGAGAGAATTTGGTGCACGATGGCCAGGTTGGGGTGCTCGTTGTTGCCCCCGATGTTGTAGACCTCCCCGAGTCGCCCGCGTTCGAGGACCGCCAAGATGGCTTCGCAATGGTCCACGACGTACAGCCAGTCGCGCACGTTTTGGCCGTCTCCGTAGACCGGCAGTTCCTTGCCCGCGCTGGCGTTGGCGATCATCAGCGGGATGAGTTTCTCGGGAAATTGGAAAGGCCCGTAGTTGTTGGAGCAGCGCGTGATCAACCCCGGAAAGCCGTGGGTGTGGATCGCTGCGCGCACCAAGAGATCGCTAGCTGCCTTGCTGGCCGAATAGGGTGAGTTGGGGGCCAGCGGTGTCTCTTCGGTGAACGCTCCCGTGTCCCCCAGGGAACCGTACACCTCGTCGGTCGAGACGTGCACGAAACGGGCTACCCCGCGCGCACGGCACACGTCGAGCAGGACCTGCGTGCCCACGACGTTGGTTTCGACGAACGGCAAGCCCGACTGGATCGAGCGGTCGACGTGGCTCTCGGCGGCGAAGTGCACCACCGACAAAGGCACCGTGGTGGAGCAGCGCGAAATGGCGCGCTCGACATCGGCGGACTTGCAAATGTCGCCGTGCACGAATTCGTAGTTCGCGCGCTGTTCGAGGTCCTTGAGGTTTTCCAGGTTGCCGGCGTACGTGAGCTTGTCCAAGTTCACCAGCTTCCAACTCGGCCTGGACTGTGCCAGCGTCAGAAGGAAGTTCGATCCGATGAACCCAGCTCCGCCGGTAACGAGCAAGGTATGGCTGTGTTGGTGGGCGCTCATGGTTGCGATGGATTACAGGGATTCAACGGCGAGGTAGTCGTCCAAGGCTTGGCGCCAGGGCTTGAGCTCGCGCTTGCGCAGTGCCGCCAGGGCACTGCAATCCAGGACGCTGTAGGCTGGGCGCTGCGCGGGGCGCGGAAACTCCGACGTCGCGCAGGCCGTGAGCTTGACGTGCGCGAGGCCGAGCCGGAAGAGGATCTGGCGCGTGAACCCGAACCACGAGCACGACCCTTCGCAGGCTGCGTGGAATATGCCCACGGCATCGCCGCGCACCACGTCCCACAGGGCCGGCACCAGCTCCAAGGTCGAAGTCGGACAGCCGACTTGGTCGTCGACCACTTTCAGTTCGCCGCGCTCGCGCGCGAACTTGGCGATGGTGCGCACAAAGTGTTGGCCGCGCGGACCGTACAGCCACTGCGTGCGCACGACGGCGGTGCCTTTGGGATGGGCCGCCACAGCCACTTGTTCGCCCTCCCATTTCGTGCGCCCGTAGACCGACAGCGGCCTGGGCGGGTCGTCTTCGCGATAGGGGCGCCGCGAGTGGCCGTCGAACACGAAATCGGTCGAAACCGCCACCAAGCGCGCGCCGTTTTGCGCGCACTGCGTGGCTAGGACGTCCGAGGCGCGCACGTTCACGCGCGTAGCCAGCTCCACTTCCGTTTCGGCCTTGTCCACGGCCGTATAGGCCGCACCGTGCACGACCGCGTCGAACGGTCCAAAGGCGCGCCACAGCTCAGCGACGGCGCTAGTGCTGGATAGGTCCACGCCGCCGGCTTGCACGAAAGGCCCTGCGGGGGCAAGGTCGGTGCCGACACACTGCCAGCCGGCAGGCACGCGCGTCACGAGCTCGCTACCGAGCATCCCGGCTGCGCCCGTGACCAGCACGCGCCGCGGTTTCATGGACGACGAAGACGGCAAGGAAGCAGGGCTAGGGCGCCTTGGGCGAATCCATGCGGTTGGCACCGCCTTCGGCGATCAAGCAGCTTGCGCGGTGCAACGATTCGAAGGTGCCGGCGTCGGTCCACCAGCCGGGCAAGACCTCGTAGGTCATCGACCCATCCCGGATGTACCAATTGTTCACGTCCGTGATCTCCAGCTCGCCGCGCTCGCTGCGTTCGAGTGTCTTGATCACGTGGAACACGCGATTGTCGAACAAGTAGATGCCTATGACGGCCAGGTTGGACTTGGGTTCCTTGGGCTTTTCGGTGATGGATACCACGCGCGAGCCCGACAACTCGGCCACGCCAAAGCGCTTGGGATCGTGGACCTCCTTGAGCATGATCTTGGCGCCGCGTTCCTGGCGCGAGAAGTCGCGCACGGCCTTGGCCACGTTGTACTGGATGATGTTGTCGCCAAGAATCACGCACACTTGGTCCTTGCCGACCCAGTGCTGGGCCAAGTCCAGCGCTTCGGCGATACCGCCTTCGCCTTCCTGGTAGGTGTAATTCAGGTGCTTGAGGCCGAAATCCTTGCCATTGCCCAGCAGGGACAAGAAGTCACCCGACTTGCGCCCACCCGTGACGATCATGATGTCGTCGATCCCGGCGTTCACCATGGCCTGGATCGGGTAATAGATCATGGGTTTGTCGTATACCGGAAGCAGGTGCTTGTTGGTGATCTTGGTCAACGGGAAGAGCCGTGTGCCAAGTCCGCCAGCGAGGATTACGCCTTTCATGGAACGGGGGTGCTAAGAAATGGGTTTCTCGAGTATGCAGCAGCTGCGAAACAGGTGCCTTGTGCGCCGGTTTCGAGCCGGACAACACTACCCCGTAGACTCGCAGGGCACAACGCCGGGCCGCCTGGGCCCTAGCCCTTGCGGCTCAAGAACCAGGCCACGTAGCGCTCCAGCCCTTGGTCGATGAGAGTCTTGGGCGCATAGCCCAGTCGCGCACGGGCCTTGCTCACGTCGGCGCAGGTGACGAGCACGTCGCCCGGCTGCATAGGGGCACGCTGCAGGATCGGTTCGCGTCCGCACACGCGCCCCAGGCGTTCGACCAATTCCGCCAGAGAAGTCGTCTCGCTCTCGCCCAGGTTGTAGATCTCGTAGCCAGCGCAGTGATCCAAAGCCGCCACCACGCCTTGCACGATGTCGTCGATGTAGGTGTAGTCGCGGCGCGTCGAACCATCCCCGTAGAACGGAATTGGTTGCCCTTTCACAATCGCCTCGGTGAACTTGGCGATGGCCATTTCCGGACGCTGGCGCGGTCCATAGACGGTGAAAAATCGCAGCGCGCTGACCGGAATGCCGTACAGATGGTGGTAGGTGTAGCACAACAATTCGCCGGCACGCTTGGTGGCCGCATAGGGCGAAACCGGATGATGGATTTCGTCTTGCTCGGAGAATGGAATGCGATCGTTGGAGCCGTACACGCTCGAGGAAGAAGCGAAGACCAGTTTCACTTGCGGGCGGGTCTTGAGTTGCTCCAGCAACAACAAGGTGCCGCGCACGTTGACTTCCTCGTAGAGAAGCGGATCGATCAGAGAAGGTCGCACGCCGGCCATGGCCGCCAGGTGCACGACACCGTCGAAGCGCTCGCTTGCGAACAAGCGCCCCAGCAAGTCGGCGTCGCGTAGGTCCCCTTCCACCAAGCGCGCCTTGGGCAAGAGCGCCATGTTCGCGCGCTTGAGAGCCGGGTCGTAGAAGGTGTTGAAATTGTCGAGCACGACCAGTTCGTCGCCTCGGCGCGACAAGGCCTGCCCCACGTGCGAACCGATGAAGCCGGCACCGCCGGTGATCAAGATCCTGGCCACCGGATCACTCCACCGTCACGCTCTTGGCCAAATTGCGCGGCTTGTCGATGTCGCATCCGCGCAAGAGCGCGTGGTGGTAGGCGAATAGCTGCAGCGGGATCACATTCAACACGGGTGAGAGCTCTTCGATCGTCACCGGCACTTCGATGCGCTCGTCCGCGAGCATCAAGCTCTCGGCGTCCGAGCCCACGCAGATCACCCGCCCACCACGGGCCTTGACCTGTTCGATGTTCGAGCGCGTCTTTTCGGCCACCACGCCCGGCGAATTGACCACCAACACGGGCATGCCGGGCTCGATCAAGGCGATCGGGCCGTGTTTCATTTCCCCGGCCGCATAGCCTTCGGCGTGCACGTAGGAGATTTCCTTCAGCTTGAGGGCGCCCTCCAGGGCCACGGGGTAGTTGATGCCGCGCCCCAGGAAGAAGAAACCGCGTGCATCCTTGTGACGCAGCGCTGCCGCGCGCACGGCTGCCACGGTCGACTCGGAAAGGAGTCCTTCCAGGCGCGGGCGCAGACAGCGCAATTCGTCGAGCAAAGCGCGCCCGCGCTCGGTCGAAAGCGCCCCGCGCGCACGCCCCAGGCGCACGGCCAGAAGAAACGCGGCGATGACTTGGGCCACGAAGGCTTTGGTGCTGGCCACGCCGATTTCGGGTCCGGCGTGGGTCAAGACCGTGCCTTCGCATTCGCGCACGAGCGTCGAGCCGATGACGTTGCAAATCGAAATGGCCCCGGCCCCGCGCTTGCGCGCCTCGCGCAGGGCCGCCAGGGTGTCCGCGGTTTCGCCCGACTGGGAGATCGCCAGCGCCATCGTGCCGGGCGCAATCACCGGGTCGCGGTAGCGGAACTCGGAGGCGAAATCCACATCCACCGGCATGCGCGCCAGGGACTCGATCAAATAGCGCGCCACATGACCGGCGTGCAATGCGGTGCCGCAAGCGACGATCTGCACGCGTTGGATGGCGCACAGGCGCTCGCTCGCAAAATAGCCGTCCTCGAAAAGCACGTCGCCTTCGACTTGCAGAATGCGATCGAAGGACGTGCGCGCAAGCACGTCCGGCTGCTCGTGGATTTCCTTGAGCATGTGGTGCGCAAATCCGCCCTTGCTGGCCGATTCGACGTCCCACTCGACCGTCTTGCGCGCGCGCGTGCGCGGTTTTCCATCCAATCCGGCCACGCGCACGCGGCCCGGTGCGATCTCGACCACGTCGCCGTCTTCCAAGTACAACGCCTGGCGCGTGTGCGGCAAGAGAGCCAAGACATCCGAAGCCAGCCAAGCGCCCTCGGCCTCGAAACCCGCCACCAGCGGCGGTCCGTGGCGCGCGCCCACGATGACTCCCGGTTCGGCCACGCTCATTACGGCTATGGCGTAGTATCCGCGTACGCGCCGCAGCGCGGCCTGTACGGCGTCGAACAAGGATAGCCCGCGCTCCAGCCCCTGGCCGACCAAGTGACTGAGCACTTCGGTATCGGTCTCGGAGGCAAACGTG
>JAKFYL010000433.1 GCA_021730845.1 Planctomycetota bacterium
GCGCCGATACCGCCGTGGGCGCGGACCACTAGCAAGGACCTTTTCCATGCGAGCCATCGTCCAACTCCAATTGCGACAAATGCTGGGCGGCAAGCGCATGTTCCTGGGATTCTTGATCCTGGGCTTGCCGCTGCTCTTGGCCTTGATGACGCGCGTGTTCGGAGGCTTTGCGCAGGAGGTGCAGCTCGAGAGCGGGATTCGAACAGGGGATGGCGCGCGGATCGAAGCCCAGGTGGTGATCGACGCGGTGTACCTCGTATTCCTGTTCGTGATGTATCCGCTGTTCTGTTCGATCCTGCTGTCGCTGCTGTATGCGACCTCGCTCGTGAGTCAGGAACTGGAAAACAAGACCCTGACCTATTTGTTCAGCCGCCCGCTCGCCAAGTGGAAAGTGCTCGGGGGGCAGTACCTGGCTACGGCGATCGTCATCGCTTCAGGCGTGTGCCTCTCCTGCGTCGGTGGCTGGCTCGTCAGTGGTTTGCCCCTGGGCGTGCGCGGCCTGAGCGCGCTGCTCGTGCCGTGCATCGTGGGGACCTTCGCCTACTGCGCCCTGTTTTGCCTGATCGGCTTGCTCGTGCCGCGGCGCGCGATTCCAGCAGGAATCGTGCACGCGGTGGTGGTGGAGGGTTTGGTGTCCTTCATTCCGGCCGCGATCAACAAGTTGACGATGAACTTCCATCTGCGGGCGATCGGTTTTCGAATCACGGGCATCACCGACTTGCCGCCGGACCTGCGCCAGGTGCTGGAGATGATCATGGACGAGTCCATCCCGACTGCGCTGCTCGCATTGACGGGACTCACCTTGGCGCTCCTAGCTGCCTCGTCGTACATCATCACCACGCGCCAGTTCGTGGTGAACGAGCAGGGCTAGGTCAAGGCGGCAAGCGCCTAGAATCGGCAAACGCGCCCCTTCGTCGACCCTTCTCCACCGTCGATCCGGCCAGGGAACGCCCTTTGGTTTGACGCTTCCCAAGCGCGGGCGTTACAACCTGCGCCCCCGGCGTCGCGCTGGGAAGCGCCCCCGACCGCTATCGTCCCAACCCCTCGCCCGCATGTCGTCCAGGGAAAGTACGCGCCCCAACACCGTCGTGATCTTGGCTGCCGGCCAGGGCACGCGCATGAAAACGGGCTGGGCCAAGGTCATGGCGCCCATGTGCGGCCGGCCGTTGATCGCTTGGGTGGTCGACCAAGCCCTGGCCCTGAATCCGGCCCGCGTGCTGGTCGTGGTGGGGTTCCGCGGCGACGAGGTCGCGGCGGCGGTGACCAAGCTGGATGCATCGGGCCGAGTGCAATGCGTGCGCCAAGAGCCCCAATTGGGCACGGGGCACGCCTTGCAAGTTTGTTTGCCCGCCTTGGGCGCCGATCCAGGCCCCACGGTCGTGCTCTACGGCGACATGCCACTGCTGACGCCCGCTAGCCTGACTCGTCTGTGCGAGGCGCGCGAGCAAAGCGGCGCCGCGTTGCTGACCTGCCAAGCCTCCAATCCGCGCGGATTCGGCCGCATCGTGCGCGACGCGGGCGGGCAATTCGCGCGCATCGTCGAGGAAAAGGATGCATCCCCGGACATTCGCGCGATTTCCGAAGTGAACCTGGGCGTGTACGCCTTTCCCGGACGGGACTTGGTGCGCCTGTTGCCGACGCTTTCCAACAAGAACGCGCAAAAGGAATACTACCTGACCGAAGTCGTGGAACTGCTGGTGCGCGAAGCGCGCAGCGTGCAGACCCTGTGCATCGAGGACGAGGACGAGGCCATCGGCGTCAATACCCTGCAGCACCTGTCGCAGGCCCGCGCGGCATTGCAGGAGCGCATTCTCGAGGGGCACATGGCCGCGGGAGTGTTCATCGAGGATCCGGCCACGACCTACATCGACCACGGTGTTTCGATCGGAGCGCGCACGCGCATCCTGCCTTGCACGGTCGTTCGCTCGGGGGCCGTGATCGGCTCGGATTGCGAGATCGGCCCGTTCACGCACGTCAGGCCGGGCACGGTGCTCGAGGAAGGAGCCGAACTGGGCAATTTCGTCGAGACCAAGAACGCTCGCGTGGGAGGCCATTCCAAGGCCAAGCACTTGTCCTACTTGGGCGACGTGACCATTGGCCGCAAAGTGAACATCGGCGCCGGAACGATCTTCGCCAACTACGACGGCAAGCACAAACACCACTGCCAAGTCGACGACGGCAGCTTCGTCGGCAGCGGCTCGGTGCTGGTTGCGCCAGTGCACGTGGGGCAAGGCGCGACCACCGGCGCGGGAGCGATCGTCAAACGCAATTCTTCGATTCCGCCCGGGGAAACCTGGGTCGGCGTACCAGCCAGACCTCTCCACAAACGCACCGAACCGCGACCGGATTCCTCCGAGCAAGCGCCACCAAAGGGCTGATCCCGTGACTACTCAGAACGAACGCATCGTGTTGATTTCGGGTACTGCGCACCCGGCCCTGGCCCAGGCCATTTCGCGCGAGCTGGGGGTCCCGCTAGCCAACGCTCACATCGGCCGTTTTCCCGACGGCGAGATCGACATCAAGGTCTTCGATGACATCCGCGGCGCGGACACGTTCGTCATCCAGCCCACGTGTCCACCGGTCAACGACAATTGGATCGAGCTGCTGCTGCTGCTTGACACGTTGCGCCGCGCCAGCGCCGGCCGCATCACGGCGGTGATGCCGTACTACGGGTACGCGCGCAAGGACCGCAAGGACGAGGGGCGCGTCCCGATCAGTGCCAAGGTAGTGGCCAATACGATGGTGGCGGGCGGCGCAGACCGAGTGCTGACGCTCGATATGCACGCCGCACAGATCCAGGGCTTCTTCGACGTGCCAGTCGATCACCTGTATGCCAAACCGGTGCTGCTGGCCGGCGTGCGCAACATGGGCATCGAAAGCCCGGTGGTCGTGACCCCCGACGTGGGCGGCATCAAGATGGCACGCGCCTGGGCCAAGGCCCTGGGAGCGGATCTTGCCATCGTCGACAAGCGCCGCATTTCGGGTTCCGAGATCGCCGTGGAGCACGTCATCGGCGAGGTGGGGGGGCGCAACGTGATCCTGGTCGACGACATGATTTCGACCGGAGGGTCGATTTCGGAGGCCGCCCGCATCGTCCGCAAGGAGGGGGCCAAAAAAATCGTGATCGCCGTTTCCCACGCCGTGCTGTGCGGCCCGGCCGTGGAGCGGCTGGATAGCTGTCCGGCGGACGCCATCCTGGCCACGGATTCGATTCCCCAGCGGGGGAAACTGCCCCACCAGTTCCAGGTGATCAGCATCGCCACCCTCCTGGCACGGGCGATCCACAATATCCACCGCTGCGAATCGGTCTCTTCCCTGTTCGAGGAGATCGGGTAGACTCTTCGCCCCTCGCCCGAGGGACCCCCTAGCCAGCCAGGGGCAAAAACTGTTCAAAAGCCGCGGGGGCCAAGCCCCCCCGGCTCAGCCCGTCAGCGATTCCCATGAGCTTTCAAATCAAGGCCACCCGCCGCAGCACGACCGGCACGCGCGATTCGCGCAAGCTGCGCGCCAGTGGCATCGTTCCCGCCACCCTCCAAGCCGAAGGCAAGGCGCCGCACGTCGACCTGGCGCTGGACGAAGTCCAGTTCATGGCTTCGCGCCGCAAGCACGAGCACCTGTACGAACTGATGTTCGACGGCAAGGTAGAAACCGCGCTGATTCGGCAGCTCAACTGGGACGTGTTCGGCGAGCGAATTCTCAACATCGAGTTCCGGCGCGTCGACCGCACCAAGAAGACCAAGGTCGAGGTAGAACTCGAATTCGTGGGACATCCCAAGGGCGGCGTGCTCAACCACTTGGTCACGCACCTGACGGTCGAGACCACGCCCGAGAACATTCCCGACTCGCTCGAAGTCGCGATCCAAGACTTGCCCGTCGGGGCCGTGGTGCTGGCCAAGGACGTCAAGCTGCCCGCCAACGTGTCCTTGTCCACGCCGCCCGAGACGCCGGTGGCGCGCATCGTGGCCGTCAAGATCATCGAGGCCGCACCCGTTGCAGCGCCCGAAACGGCCGCCATTCCCGGTGCCGCGCCCGCAGCCGGCGCCGCACCCGCTGGTGCCCCTGCCGCGGCTGGCAAAGAGGACAAGCCCGCTGCCGGTGGCAAGGAGGCCAAGAAGTAGGGCCGGGCGCGACCAGCTCCCTTGGCCCTGCTTTTCTAGTCCGGATTGGGTCGCGGCTTGCCTGCCTGCCGCTGCTAAGTACAATCTTCGCCCCCTGCGGCCGGACTCCGGCCGTCGGACCCGTGGCCCTTGGGCCACTTTCTCCGCGTGGCTCGTTTGGTCGTTGGCCTGGGCAATCCCGGGCCGGAGTATGCATGGACGCCGCACAACCTGGGCTTCCACGCGCTCGAGACACTGGCCCAGTCGCGCGGGGTGCTCTTTGAATCCGCTTCGATCCTTGACGGTTACCAGGGCCCGCGTGCATTGCGCGTGGCGCGCTGGCAGACGGCGGCTGGGTTGCTCCTGCAACCTCTGACGTTCATGAACCGCTCGGGGGAAGTTGTCCTGCCCGTCTCGCGTTGGCTTGGCGCCGCGCCTCACGAAGTTCTGGTCGTCTACGACGACTTGGACCTAGATCCAGGGGTGTTGCGGCTGCGCCCGCATGGAGGCAGCGGCGGCCATCGGGGCGTGGAATCCATTCTCACTCACCTCGAAACCGATCGATTCCCGCGCCTGCGCGTGGGCATTGGGCGGCCGAGAACCGACGCGGCGCGGCATGTGCTCGCGCCCATGTCCTCAACGCAGCGAGAGCGGTTCGAAATTGCCTTGGTCGAAGCGACCGCGGCCTTGGCGGACTGGCTCGACACGGGGGACTTGGAGCGCTGCATGTCGCGGTACCACAGCCGCTGGAACCAGGGCCCGGCCCAAGGACCTTGACGCCCTACCAGGCGTCCAAGATCCGCGTGCCTGGTCCGACTCCGCCAAGCGCGGAGCAAACCCCATCAGCAGAAGGCAGAACTTTGCAGCAGCATTTGTACGAAGGCATGTTCCTCCTGAACAATCAGGCGGTGCGCACCGATTGGGCTTCGGCCAAGTCGGCCGTCACCGATTTGCTCCACAAACACGGCGCCAAGGTTCTGACCGCGCGACGTTGGGACGAGCGCCAATTGGCATACAAGATTCGTGGTTGCCTGCGCGCCACGTTCTTGCTCGTGCACTACGAACACCAAGGCCCTGGCGTGGCTACCGTGCGCCGCGACCTGGACATCGAGGAGCGCATCCTGCGCTACCTCATCTTGAAGGTCGAAACGATTCCGGCCGGCGAAATGGAAGCCAGCCAAGCCGAACTCGAGGCCGGGTTCACCGTACCCGTGCCGCCGCGCGACGACGAGGTCGTGCTCACGCCGATCGAGCCCCCCAAGATGGACGACGAAGTCGAAGATGTGGTTGACATGGTCGCGGAGGTCGAAGCATGAGCCCCTTACCCGAGTACGGCAATCGCCGCGTCATCAAGCCCATCGCTGGGCGCAACTGCGACGATCCCAAGATCGATTACAAGGACCCGGTCTACTTGACCAAGTTCCTCAATCCTCAGGCCTCGATTTTCTCGCGCAAGCGCACTGGATTTTGCACCCAGTGCCAGCGTGAGTTGAAGCTGGCGATCAAGCGCTCGCGCCACTTGGGCCTGATGCCCTTCTTCGGTTGATAAGGAGACTCACAATGAAAAACGTCGAAATTTTGTTGCGAGATCACGTCGAGGACCTGGGGCGCTGCGGCCAAGTCGTGCGCGTTCGCCCCGGTTTCGCGCGCAATTTCTTGTTCCCGCGCAATTTGGCCACACTGGCCAATGACGAGAACAAGCGCGTCATGGAGCGACGAGCCAAGAAGCTCGACCTGCTCGAAGCCCAGCACGTAGCGGCTCAGGACGCGCGCGCCGTGGCCCTGGAAGCGGTGGTCTTGCAAACCAGCTCCAAGGCCGACGCCGAAGGCCATCTGTTCGGCTCGGTCAACGCGGCGCAGGTCGCCCAAATGCTGCGCGACAAGGGCCACCAGATCGCCGACAAGGACGTGCGCATGGAGGGCCCGCTCAAACAGGTCGGAACCCACAAAGTCAAGGTGCA
This sequence comes from Planctomycetota bacterium, assembly GCA_021730845.1. Taxonomy (GTDB): domain Bacteria; phylum Planctomycetota; class UBA1135; order UBA1135; genus JAKFYL01. The sequence goes on from JAKFYL010000433.1 coordinate 6,059, forward strand.
CCTGCACAAGGACCGCAACGCCGAAGTCACGGTTGTCGTCGATCGCGCTTAGGCGCGCGCAGCGGCTCATTCGCTCTAGGCCACGCCTTGGAACATAGCGTTCCAGGCGTGGCCTTGTGTTTGCAGGAGGTATTGCCGCTGGCGCCGGCCCACGCCGCGCTGCGCACGGCGTGGACTGCCTCGAGATGCTGCGGAATCTTCCGCCAGGAAGCGCTGGCTTCCGGCGCCGGACCAGGAGTATCCTGGCGCCCGCGAGGAGGGAGTGTCGCCCAGGACGGCGCGCTCGCATGGGTTCGATGGGCGAAGATCTTCCGGGCCGAATTCCGCCACACAATGAAGAAGCCGAGCGTGCCGTATTGGGCGCGCTCTTGGTCGCTGGCGACCGCGTGCCCGAGGTCGCGGAGATCCTGCAGCCGGGCGACTTCTACGTGCAGCGCCACGGACTGCTGTATGCCGCGTTGCTGGCCCTGGCGGAGCGCGCCGCACCCATCGATTTCTTGTCCGTCGGCGAGGCCCTGCGCGCGAGTGGTACCTACCAGGCCGTGGGTGGGCACACGTACTTGATCGAGCTCGCGCAGGTCGTGACCTCGGCTGCACACGTCCTGCACCACGCGGGCATGGTGCAACAAACTTCGGTGCTGCGGCGGCTGATCAGCGAGTCGACCAGTAGCATCGAATCGGCCTACCAAACCCGTGCCGACGGAGACGCGGTCAAGACCCTGCTGGACGACTGCGAGCAGCGCATTTTCTCCGTTTCCCGTGGCAACGAGCGCGAAAGCGCCACTTCCATCCAGGCGCTGCTGCAGGAGGCGTTCCGCAAGATCGACGCCAAGAGCAACCGCGACTTGACCGGCCTCACCACCGGCTTCTATGAGCTCAACGACAAGTTGTGCGGGCTCAATCGGGGCGACCTGATCATCATCGCCGCCAGGCCGGGCATGGGTAAAACCGCTTTCGCCTTGAATCTGGCCGAAAATGCCGGGCTGTCCTTCAACGAAACCCTGGGACGCACTCCGACCGTGCTGTTCTTCAGCCTCGAAATGGGCAAGGACCAGATCGTCAGCCGCATGCTGTGCTCGCGCGCGGACGTGGACGCCTTTCGCTTGCGCACCGGTCGCATTCCGCCCGACGACCGCGGCCGACTCACGGACGCTGCCGATGAATTGGCGCGTTCCAAGATATTCATCGACGATACGCCGGCCTTGACCGTGATGGCGCTGCGCGGCCGCGCGCGCCGCATCAAGGCCAAGCACGGCCTGGACTTGGTCATGGTCGACTACCTCCAGCTCATGAGCCATCCCAAGGCCGAGAGTCGCCAAATGGAAATCAGCGCCATTTCGCGCTCGCTCAAGGCGTTGGCGCGCGAGCTGGACGTGCCCGTGATCGCACTGTCGCAGCTCTCGCGCCAAGTCGAGTCGCGCGACGACAAGCGGCCAATGCTCTCGGACTTGCGCGAGTCAGGCTCGATCGAGCAGGACGCCGACATCGTGATCATGCTCTTTCGCGAAGAGTACTACCTGCCCGAGCCGATACCCGACGACAAGAAGAACAAGGCCGAAGTCATCATTGCCAAGCACCGCAACGGACCATCGGGAACGGTCATGCTGCATTTCTTCCCGTCGGTCGTGCGCTTCAAGAACCCGGACCTGCAAGCGGCCGTGCCGATCTACTCGTGAGTCGCTCCTGGATAGGAAGCGCGGCTGCGGCCGCTTGGGCAGCAGTGCTGGCGATCGTGTTGGCGGCCAGTGGTCTGTCCCAGGAGACCGGGCCGCCCACGCCCGATGCCAACGCCCCGCGGCGCGTGCTCGGCATCTTGGTCGAAGGCGAAGAGCGCTACACCGAAAACCAGTTGATCGCTGCCCTGGGGCAAGCCGTCAACGCGCCCCTGGACGTAGTCGCGATCGACCAGGGGATCTTGCGCCTGTACGAGTCGCTCAAGGTCAAGGCGGAAGTCCACTACCGCGACGTGCCTAGTGTGCCAGACGGCATCGAATTGCGCCTGGTGGTGACCGAATTCGCCAGCGATCGCGAGCCGCGTTTCCTGGGCAACGTGGCCATTTCGCGCAAGAAATTGCTCGAGTGGGCGCATATCGAAGAGCGCACCGAATTGTTCCTGCACCAATCCGCGCGTGTGCGGCAGCGGCTGCTCGAGGGCTACCAGCGCGCAGGCTATCTGTTCGCGGAAATCAACATCGTCTCGAAAGTCACCGGCAAGCAAGGATCGAGCGACCTCACCGACGTGATTTTCGAGATTCGCGAGGGCCCGAAAGTGCGGGTTGCGGGTTACGAGTTCCAGGGCAATCGCTCCATGCCCGACACGCGCTTCCTGTATTTCTTCAAGGACGGTTTGTCGCACTACGCCAAGCGACAACTCAAGGGACCGACGCTGTTCAATTGGGCCGGCTCGGTCTTCACCCAGGAAGCGCTGGAGGCGGACCGATTGGCGATGCTCAAGGTGTATCGCGACCGCGGCTGGGTCGACGCCGTGGTGGAGGTCAAGGAGCTGCGGTTTTCCAAGGACCGCAGCCGCGTGCACATCGTCCTGGGCATCGACGAGGGCGTGCGCTACACGGTCAAGCAGGTCGACTTAGCCGGCTACCGCTGGACGAGCCCCGAAAAGGTCCAGAGCCAAGAGTTGACGGCCAGCGAATTGGTGATCCCCGCCCAAGAGTTGAAGGCCCAGTTGCAGCTCGCGCCCGGATCGCCCTTCGAGCGCACGCTGATCGAGCGCGATCGGCGGATCCTCGAAGAACGTTACGGCAAGCTAGGGCACGTGGCCCACGAGAGCGTTCCGCGGGCTGCACGTTGGGTGTTCTTGGACCCGGAGCTGACTTTCGATCCCGATTTGCACCAGGTCAGCGTGACCTACCGCGTGGTCCAAGGTCGAGCGCTGTCCCTGCGCGAGATTCGTTTCTCGGGCGCCACGCACACACGCGACCGCGTGCTGCGCCGCGAAGTCTCCGTGGTGCCGGGCCAGAAAGCGGATTTGGTCGAGATTCAGCGCTCCCTCGCGCGCCTCCAAGGAACGGGTTATTTCACCGACGAGTTCAACCGTCTCGAACACCGCGATCCGACCTTTCGCTTCCACGCCGTGGAAGACGATCCAGATTCCGTGGACTTGGAGTTTCAAGTCGAGGAAGGGCGGGTCATCGATTTCCAGCTCTACGGCGGCGTGGACTCGAACGACGGTTTGTTCGGACTGGTGCAGCTCACGCTCAAGAATTTCGACGCCCTAGACCTTCCCGATTCGTTCGGCGGTGCGTTCTCGCAGCTCTATGACAAGCGCGCGTTCCACGGCGCAGGCCAACGCTTGGAGCTGGAGGTCGCACCCGGAACGGTGGTGAACCGCGCCAAGGCGCGTTTCGTGGAGCCCGATTTGTTCGGCGACCACTTGGAGACCATCAGTCTGGATTTGGAGATCAACAAGCGCCTGCGCCTGTACAAGACCCACGATGAAGACCGCTTGGAGAAACGCATCCGCTTGGGACGCCGCCTGGGCTTCAATAAGTCGGTGCACCTGGGCTGGCGTCACGCGGACGTGGAGGTCGATGACGTCGACTTGATCGCTCCGCCCTTGTTGCAACAGCAAGAACAAGCGGGCGAACAGCAGGTGGCCGGCCTGTCTTTGGAGTACAACCAGCGTTCGATCGACAACTTCTTGGTGCCGCGCAAAGGGCATCGTTTCTCCGCCGAGACGGTGCTCAACGATTCCGCCCTGGGTAGCGACTTCGAATTCAGCGAGTACAAGACCAATTGGGATTGGTACGTAACGGGCTGGGAAAAGCAGGACGGCACCGCAACTGTGTTTCACGTGGAATTCGACACCAACGTGCTCGACCCCTACGGCGAAACCGACATAGTGCCCTACTCGGAGCGCATTTTCGGCGGCGGGGTCAAAAACATGCGCGGCTTCGATTTCCGCGGCGTCGGCCCCTTCGACGAGCTGACGGGCGAGCCTCTTGGAGCGGAAACGTATGTCGGCGGAACCGTGGAATTCCACTACCCGCTGCATTCCGTGCGACAGCCTGGGACCTACAAGTCCATCGAATCCCTGCGCGGCACCTTGTTCTTGGACTGGGGATATTTTGGCGCCGATTCGTTCGAACTGGCCGCCGACGACCTGCGCGTCTCCGCCGGTTTCGCCGTGGGTTTGGCTTGGCCGCTCCCGATCGCCCTGAGTTTTGGGTTTCCGCTGGTCGAGCAAGACGGCGACGAGCCTGAAGTCTTCGCCTTCAGCTTGGGATTCTAGGCCGGTTTCTTCGAGCCCTTTTTCGCGGCACGTTCCTTGGTTCCTGGGACGGCGATTGACAGCGGTCACCGGTCCGGCTACTAGTGGGCACGCTTTTCCGGCGCCTAGAGCGCCGGCCCGCGTTCCCAGTTGGACGTACTCGAGGGGCCCAGTCGGCCCGTTTGCATGGCCAAGTTTTCTCTCATCGAACTCGCGCGCAAGATCGACGCCCAGGTCGTCGGGGACGCCAGTGTCACCGTAGGCGCTGCCGCTTCTCTGCGCGATGCGGGGCCGGATGAGATTTCCTTCTGCGCCGAGGAGCGCTATCTGCCCGAGCTGGCCCAGACCAAGGCCGGGGCCGTGGTACTTTCCAAGCGCTTTGGTCGCCCGGCGCTAGCCTGTCCGCTGCTCGTGTGCGAGGACGCGGGCCGCGCATTTGCGGTCATCGCGCCACTGCTTTCCTGCTCCCCGCAGGCGCCCCGACCGGGCGTGCACGCGACCGCCCAAATCGGGGCCGGAGCGCGACTGGCTGAAGACGTGTCCGTGGGGCCTTGGTGCGTCATCGGCGATGGCTCGGAGCTTGGCCGTGGGGTGGTGTTGCATGCGGCCGTGGTCATCGGCGCGGACTGCAAGATCGGCGCGGAAAGCGAGCTATTTCCGCACGTGACCATGTACGACGGGGTGTCGCTGGGGGCGCGTTGCCGCATCCACGCCGGCGCCGTGATCGGTTCGGATGGTTTTGGGTACCAGCCGCCCAGCGCGCGCGGTGGCGCTTGGACCAAGATCCCGCAGACTGGCCGCGTGGTGATCGAGGACGATGTGGAAATCGGCGCCAACGCTGCCATCGATCGCGCGCGATTCGGCACGACGCGCATCGGCCAGGGCTGCAAGCTCGATAACATGGTTCACATTGCCCACAACGTCGTTCTCGGCCCGCGCTGCATGATCGCAGCCCAGGTCGGCATCGCCGGATCGGCGCGTGTGGGCAGTGATTGCATGATCGGCGGCCAAGCCGGCCTGGGCGGCCACCTCGAAGTTGGGGCTGGAACGCAGATCGCCGGCGGTTCGGGTGTGTGGGCCAGTCTGGATGCAGGTTCCGACGTCATGGGGTATCCGGCGCGCCCGCGACGCCAAGCCTTGAAACAGTACGCGCAAATGGCTCGCCTCGAGCGCTTGGAAGCGCGCTTGAAACGACTCGAACCATCGGAAAAAGCCCCGCAGCAGACCGGAGGTGGTGCGTGACGCGCAACCAACGCACGCTGCGCTCGGCGGTGGAGTTCTCGGGGCGCGGATTGCACTCGGGGGAGCTGGTGCACGCGCGCGCGTTGCCCGCACCCCAGGACACGGGGATCGAGTTCGTGCGCACCGACGTGAGCGACGCGGCTCCGATTCCCGCGCGCATCCAGTACCGGGCTGCCGCGGACCGGCGCACGCGCCTGGAGCGCGGGCCCGCGGCCGTCGAAACCGTCGAGCACTTGCTGGCCGCCTGCAAGGGGCTGGCCATCGACAACTTGACGGTGGAAATGTCGGGCGCGGAGATGCCTGGTCTCGACGGCAGTGCCATGGGCATGGTCGAGCTATTCCAGAAGGCCGGCATCGTCGAGCAGCGTGCCGAGGTCAAGTACTTCCGTCTGTCGCAGCCCATCTACGTGCGGGAAGGCAAGGCCACACTGGTCGCGCTGCCCAGCGAAAGTCCGACGCTCACGCTGCAGTACATCGCTTCCTTCGAAGATCCGGCCGTGGAAGGCGGCTCGTACCAGCTCGAGATCACGCCCGAAAGTTTCGTGCGCGAGATCGCGCCGGCGCGCACATTTTGCTTGGCCAGCGAGGTGGAAGCGCTGCAAAAGGCCGGTTTCGGCAAGGGCGCCACGCGCGAGAACACGGTCATCCTGGGCGATCCGGCCACGACCATGCGCCTTTCCGGAGAGCCGGTGCGCCACAAGATGCTCGACCTGCTGGGCGACTTGCAACTCCTGGGCGCCGATCTGCAGGCGCACTTGATCGCGACCCGGTCCGGGCATGGCACGAACGCCGAGCTCGTGCGGCGCTTGGTCGACTTGATGCAGGAGGACGAGACCGGCGGGCGCATCCAGCGCGAGTCGGGCATGGATGTGCGCGAGATCATGAACATGCTCCCGCACCGCTACCCGTTCTTGCTCATCGACCGGGTCATCGAAATCGACGGCTACCAGCGCGCCGTGGCCCTCAAAAACGTTTCCATCAACGAACCGTACTTCCAAGGGCATTTTCCCGGCCAGCCGCTGATGCCGGGAGTGCTGCAACTCGAGGCGATGGCCCAACTCGCGGGAGTGCTCTTGCTGCGCAAGCTGGAAAACACGGGCAAACTCGCCGTGTTGTGGTCGATCGACAAGGTCAAGCTGCGCGGCGCGGTTTCACCTGGCGATCAGTTGCGCTTGGAAGTGCAGACCTTGCGCATGAAAGACAAGACCGGCCAAGTCAAGGGAACCGGAACCGTGGCTGGCCACGTCGTGTGCGAAGCCGTGCTCATGTTCACCATGGTCGACACCTAAGCGGAGAAGACGAACGATGGCTAGGAAAATCCATACGACCGCCGACATCGCTCCCGGAGCGGAACTCGGAGAAGACGTCGAAGTCGGTCCCTACAGCGTGATTGGCCCGGCCGTGCGCATCGGCGACCGCACGCGCGTCGGCCCGCATGTGGTGATCGACGGCGTGACGCGCATCGGCAGCGAAAACGTGATCGTGGGCCAAGCCAATTTGGGTGGTCCGCCCCAGGACCTGTCCTATGCAGGCGAAGCCACGGAACTGGAAATCGGCGACCGCAATACGATTCGCGAATTCGTGACCA
>JAKFYL010000330.1 GCA_021730845.1 Planctomycetota bacterium
GAGACAGTCGCACTACAACTTGCTCACGGGGCTTTTGCCCCACACCACGCCGCCCAACGTGTACGCCTCCGAGTACTACAAGGAGGATTTCTTCAACTACAACAAGCGCCTGGGCGCCAAGGGCATCGAATTCGCCAAGATGGTGCCGGCGCTGTGGTTTCCGGGGCTACTTCGCAACGTTTTGGGCTATCGCACGCACGCGCGCGTGTCCTTGCCGGTGCTCAACGAGCGCACGGGCGTCAACCGCGATTTCGACTCCTTCAAGCTCATGGACAAGCACAACGACATGCGTTCGATGCTGCCCACCATGACGTTCGGCACGGACCGCCCCAGCTTCTACTTGCTCAACGTGGGGGAAACTCACTATCCCTACGCCAAGCCCGACGAGGATTCGTCCATGTGGCCGCGCATCAGCGGGGTCAACGGCGTGTTCAAGAACCTGAACCAGTCCGTGGATGAAAAAGGCAATCTGATCAAGGACACCACCCAGTTCTTCGACCAAGATCGGCTCGACCAATTGCGCGCACGCCAGGTCGATACCGTGCGCTACCTCGACGGTGTGTTCGAGGCGCTATACGACCTGGTGCCCAAGAACACGCACATCGTGGTCACGGCCGATCACGGCGAGTTGTTCGGGGAGCTGGGCTACTTCGGCCACGGTCCGATCATGCACGAAAAGGTCTTCGAGGTGCCTTATCTCGAAGGCAAGCTGCGCTAGTTCCCCGCTCAGCTCACGAATTTTTCCTCGCGCTCCTTCCACTATCCGTCCTCTACGCAAGCAACGTTGTCCCACATGTCTCAGTCTGGTTTCACGCTTTGGTTCACGGGCCTGTCCGGCAGCGGCAAGAGCACGCTGGCCACCTATCTGCAACCGATCTTGGAGCAGCGCGGCAAACGCGTGGAGATCCTGGACGGAGACGAAGTCCGGGAGAATCTCTCCAAGGGCTTGGGCTTCTCCAAGGAAGACCGCGACACGAACATCCGACGCATCGGTTTCGTGGCCAATTTGCTGGCGCGCAACGGGGTCGTGGCCATGACGGCGGCGATTTCGCCGTACCGCGAAATCCGCGACGAAATCCGCGGCCGTAGCCAGGCGCCGTTCGTCGAGGTTTATGTCGAAGCACCGCTGGACGTGGTCGAGGAGCGCGACACCAAGGGGCTGTACAAGAAGGCCCGCGCCGGGATCATCAAGAATTTCACCGGGGTGTCGGATCCGTACGAAGAGCCGCTCAAGGCGGAGGTCGTCGTGCACACGGGCAAGGAAGACATCGCCGCGTCCGCCAAGCGGATCTTGGCCTACTTGGAGTCCAAAGGGCTGGCCTAGGGTTGGCCCCGGATCGGTCTTGCGCTGGCCCGCGGGGCCTCATCCGGCGTGACCAACGCCGGTCATTCGGCACCTGGCGTAAGCTAGGAGGCAACCTGCCAAACGTCCCAGCCTGCGATCCCGAGCTCGGAGACCGGACTGGCGGGCGCACGATTGTTCCACGGGAACTCACAATGCTGGTCCTGAGGCGAGCGCTGGGTATCGGGTTTGCCATGGCGGGCGCGACACTTTGGTGTGACGCGCGGCCGATTCGTTGGCAACTTCCTACGACGCCCAATCTAGTCGGTCATGCGTATGAGGAAGCGCGTTCCCTCGTACCGCCCGGTGTCACGGTGCGTTGGAAAGGCGGAGCAGGCGACCGTGAATACATCCAAGTTCCGGGGATCCTCGACATCGTGATTTGGCAGTGGCCATTGCCAGGAACGCCGCTGAATCCGGGCGAGGGCTTGACCGCAGTGTGCACGGACACAGTTGCCGCTCCGAAGCTGCTCGACATGCGCGTGTCGGCTGCGCGCCAGGTGGCCGCGGAACGTGGGCTGCGCCTGGTCGTCGCCCCCGATGGCCGGGAACTGCGCTCGCAAGACGATCAGAAAATCGCCCTCGATCAAACCATCTTGCCCGGAACGCAGGTGCGGGTAGGCAGTTCCATTCCCGTGGTGCTCACCAATCCCGGGCCTTCCGATTCCAGTTCCGGGTTCTGGCTGTTGGCGGTGGGCATGCTGGGGGCCCTGGTGGGGATGAGCCTGGCGCTCGGCTTGCGGCGCTAGCCCAAGGGGCCTGCCAAAAGTCGCCGGCTGCGGCTGTCGACTAGGATATGGGAATCATGATCGGCTCCATTTCCTTGGCCTACATCGGCCCCGGCGCCGGAATCGCCGTGGCCGGATCGGCGCTGGTCCTGATCGGGACCTTCCTGCTCGCCTTCGGCATCGTTGCCATCTGGCCGCTCAAGGCGGCCGCCAAACTCCTGCGGCGCCGACCTGGGGCCGCGGCCGCCAAGCGCGTGGTCGTGATCGGTTTCGACGGCATGGACCCGCGCCTGGCCAAGAAGTGGATGGACCAAGGCCGCATGCCGCACCTGAAGGCGCTGGCCGAGCGCGGCTGCTTCCACACGCTGAAAACAGCCTGCCCTTCGATTTCGCCGGTGGCCTGGTCGAGCTACGCCACGGGCGTCGATGCCTCGCGCCACAACATCTACGACTTTTTGACGCGCGATCCTTGCAACTACATGCCCACGCTGTCGTCGTCGCAGGTGCACAACTTGCCGCGTTCGATCAACTTGGGTTTCGCCAAGATCCCCTTCGGTACCAAGCCCGTCTGGAGTTCGCTGCAAAAGAGCCAACCGTTCTGGAAGCTGCTCGGCGCCAGCCACATTTGGTCCTCGATCATCCGCGTGCCGATCACGTTTCCGCCCCAGCCGTTCAAGAACGGAACGCTGCTGTCGGGCATGTGTGTGCCGGACATCCAAGGCACCCAAGGCTCGTTCTCGTTCTATTCCACGAAACCGCGCACGGCGGGGGTGCGCATCGGCGGCCAACAATTCCAGGTGCGCAAACAGGGCTCGAGAATCGAATCGAACCTGATCGGGCCTCCCGGCCCGGACGGCCACGCGATGCGCTGCCCATTCGTGGTCGAACTCGACGAGGGCCGGCGCGAGGCCAAGCTCACCGTCGGCACCAGCACAGCCGTGGTCAAGCTGCACGAATACACGCCTTGGCTGGTGGTGCCGTTCGGGAAGATTTCCGGGATCGTGCGCCTGTACGTCCAGACCTGGGACGACAAGGACTTCGAGCTATACGCGACGCCCGTGCAGATCAATCCGGACGCGCCGGTGATGCCCATCAGCCATCCCTTCGTCTACGCGATTTATCTGGCCAAGTCCCAGGGGCTGTACGGAACGCTCGGCTTGGCCGAGGACACTTGGGCGCTCAACGAACGCGTCATCGATGAAGACGCGTTCTTGGACCAGGCCTGGTTGTATTTCGAGGAGCGCAAGCAGCACCTGTGGGACGTGCTCGACAAGACCAAGCGCGGTTTCGTGACCGTGGTGTTCGACACTTCGGATCGCGTCAGCCACATGTTCTGGCGTTTCTTGGAGGCTGACCATCCCGCCAACAAGGTCATCGCCGTCGATCGCAAGAAGTACGAAGACGTGATCCCGACCACGTATGCGCGCATGGACGATCTCATCGGCGAGCTGCTGGCCAAGTTGGGACCGGACCCGGAAACGGTGCTGATGGTGATTTCCGACCATGGATTCACCAGTTTCCGGCGCGGAGTCAATCTGAACGCGTGGCTGCGCGACGAAGGCTACTTGGTACTCAAGGATGGCACGGGGCTTTCGGGGGATTGGTTCGCCAACGTCGACTGGACCAAGACTCGCGCCTTCACTCTCGGATTGACCGGACTGTTCATCAATCGCAAGGGTCGCGAGGCGCACGGAATCGTGGAGAAGGGCCCGCAGCTCAGCCAGCTGTGCGCGGAGCTGAAGACCAAACTCGAGGCGCTGCGCGATCCCAAGGACGGCAGTGCGGTGATCAAGGAGGCGTTCTTGACGCGCGAAATCCACTCGGGTGCCTACGCGGACGCGGCGCCTGAGTTGTTGATCGGGTACCACGAGGGCTATCGACACTCGTGGGAATGTGCGACCGGATCGGTGACCAAGGACGTGTTCGCGGACAACACGCGCTCATGGTCCGGGGATCACTGCGTCGACCCGCGCCTCGTGCCGGGCGTGTTCTGGTCGAACCGCAAGATCCAGGCGACTGAACCGGCGTTGATCGACATGGCGCCCACGGTGCTCGACCTGTTCGGCTTGGAGCGACCTGGGTACATGCAAGGGCGCTCCATGTTCGGCCCGGATCTGCGCAGAACCCGGGCGCCCGGTGACGTTGGGGACGCCGGCGAAACACGCCTTCCTTCGCAGCAGGAGTCGCGGAAATGATGAGTCTCGCACTTGCACTCGCGCTGCAGTGGGGGACTGTTTGGCCCGCGGCCCTTGCCGCTCAGTCGACAGCTCCGCGGCGCGTCGTAGTGCTCGGCATCGACGGCATGGACCCGGAGATTCTCAAGCAGACCATCGAGCTCTACCCCGAGCTCATGCCCAACTTTCGCGCCATGGTGCAGAAGCACGGTCTGGATTCGCTAGGCACATCGACGCCGCCGCAGAGTCCGGTTGCCTGGTCGAACTTCATCACCGGACAGGACCCCGGCGGACACGGCATTTTCGACTTCCTGCACCGCGACCCGACGACGCGCATTCCGCTCGCCTCGACTTCGGTGGACTCCGCGCCGCACAGCATCGGTCTGCCCGGGTCCTGGCAATTGACCTTGGGCGGTTCGTCGCGCTCGAACCGCAGTGGGACGAGCTTTTGGAGCATTCTCAAGGAGCACGGCATTCCGGCGGACGTGTGGCGCATGCCGGCCAACTTTCCGCCCGAACCGTCCCTAGGCTGGTCGTTCTCGGGCATGATGACGCCGGCCATGGACTCGGCCTACGGCGAGTGCACGCTGTACACCACCAGCCCTCCGACGAGCGCCAACTCCATTTCCGGACGCGTGGTCTTGGTGCGCGAGTTCGATGGGCGCATCGACGCGGCCTTGAGCGGTCCCCCCAACCTGTTTCGAGATGGAATGCCCAGCGCAAGCATTCCCATCAAGTTCCACATCGACCGCGAATCGCAGGCGACCGCGCTCGAGGTGAGCGGCCGGACGCTGATCTTGCAACCAGGAGAATGGAGCGATTTCGTGCGCGTCACTTTCTCCTTCCTGCCCTTGGGGCTTTCGGATGCCTCCGGAGAAGTGCGCTTCTACCTGCGGCGCATGGATACGGAGTTCGAGCTGTATGCCTCACCCGTGAACATCGATCCGATCGCTCCCGCCGCGCCGATTTCTGCGCCTAGCAGTGCCAGCGCGAAGGTCGCCGACGAGAAGACCGGCATCGGTCTGTATTACACGCAGGGCATGCCCGAGGACGTGAATGCGCTCAAGCGCGATCTGATCACCGACGCCGAGTTCGTCGAGCAGTCCAACTTGGTGCATGACGAAGGCGTGCGCATGCTCGACCTGGCGCTGGATCGTTTCCTGGACGAGCGCCGCGGAGGATTTCTGTTCTTCTACTTTTCAGGCGTGGATCTGTGCAGCCACATGCTTTGGCGCCATCACGACGAAACCCACCCTCACCACGACGCCGCCATGGCGGCCGAAGAAATCGCCAAGCTCACCGGCCGCCCCGGCAGCCGCTGGAAGGACATCGTCCACGAACAATATCTGCGCATGGATCCCATCTTGGGTGAAGTGCAGCGACGCATCGGAGACGATGCCCTGTTGATCGTGATGAGCGACCACGGCTTTGCTCCGTACGCGCGCAAGTTCAATCTGAATACTTGGCTGTGGCAGCAGGGCTACTTGGTGCTCGATCCGGGAGTCGATCCGGCCAAGGAAAAAATCTCCCTGGGGCGGGGCGTGGATTGGACCAAGACCCGCGCCTACGGAATCGGTTTCAACGGTCTGTATTTGAATCTCGCCGGGCGCGAGCGCGACGATCCAAGAACCGCCGGCAATGAGGCCGGAATCGTCGCGCCCGAGCAGGCCGCGCCCCTGCTCGCAGAGATCAAGGCCAAACTAGAGGCCTTGCGCGATCTAGAGCGCGGAAACGCGCCCGTGGTCTTGCGCGCCCTGCGCGCCACGGAGGTCTACGCGGGCGAGCGCGTGCCCGAGGCCCCCGACCTGATCGTCGGATACAATTCCGGGTACGGAAACTCGGATGAAGCTTCCTTGGGCGAAATTGGTGTGCAGGTGCTCTTGGACAACGACCAAGGCGGTACATTCAACGGCAGTCACCTCATGGATGCCCAGGTCGTTCCTGGCGTGCTGCTGGCTAGCCGCCCGCGTTTGCCGGGAGAACACGCCCTGGAGGACCTGACAGTCGAGATCCTGCGCCAGTTCGGCTTGCCCCCCGCAAGTGGCATGACTGGCAAGCCCGTGCTCGATGACCCGTAGCGGACCCGTAGCGGACCAGTAGCGAATCACTAGAAGGATAGTCCACGATGTTTGGAAATAGCAACAAGATCAAGCTCGACCCAACGCTGATCGAGCGCTGCAAGAAAATCGCGTCTCTAGCGGGCTTTGCTTCCCACGAGGAGTTCATCGCCCATTGCGTGGAGAAGGAACTGTCGAACTTCGAGGGTGCGCAGTCCGACGCGGACATCACCGAGAAGCTCCGCGGACTGGGTTACATCAGCTAGTGAAAGCCCGCGACTTGGCCCAAGGGCCCACCTCCGTCGCCAGCGTCCAGGTTGCATGGAAGCTCTGAACAGCGCGGCATCATCGCTGTTCGACGTCGTCTTCGGGGCGTTCGAGTGGATCGGCCCGCGCACGGCCTTGATCGCCGTCAGCGGCATCTTCGGCGTGCTCGCGCTGCTGGCGTTCAAGTACATGAGCTCCCAGTCCTCCATTGCCAAGGCCAAAGGCAAGATCACCGGACACTTGATCGAGATTCGCATCTATCAAGACGACTTGCGCGTCGTAGCCAGCTCATTCGTCAAGATCATGCTGCGCAACGTCCAGTATCTGGCGCTGAATTTCCTGCCGTTCCTGCCCCTGGCGGTGCCCTTCGCGGTGCTCGCCGCCCAAGCCGTCGTGCGTTATGCCTACAGCGGCGCGCAGGTGTCCCCTGCGGACGCGAAGGTGCTGTCGGGGCGCGGTGTCTTGCTCGAGATCGAGGTCGCACCAGAAAACATGCAGTTGGTGAAGGACTTGCATGTGGCGTTGCCGCCTGGCGTGCGCGCTGTGTCCCCGCTCGTGCGTTCGGTTTCCGAGGGCCGAGCCTGGCAGGAGATCGTGGCCACGACCGCGGGCGTGCACGCGATCGACTGCAGAATCGGTAGCGAGCATCAAAGCAAGCAATTCGTTGCCGGGGACGAAGTGCCGCGGCGCATGCAACCCAGGCGTGCTTTGGCAAGCGACTGGTGGCGCATCCATGACCCCGCGCGCTGGTCGATCCTGTGGCCCGCGGAAGCGACCTTGCCGGCCGATTCCCAGTTCCGTTCGATCAGTCTGGCCAAGTACCCGGCGCGCGATCTGGGGTGGTTGCCTGGCGGAGAAGGCGGTGTGCTGATCGTCTTGGTGGTCGCCTCCATGCTCTTTGGTGTGCTGGCGCTCAAGCCCCTGAAAGTCACGATCTAGCACCTTAGGGACCTGTCGTTTCCCGAGAGGACAGGTCCTACGATCTACGTACATGTACTCACCGGCCGTCGAAGCGGCGATCGCCGCCGCGCTTGCTGCTCACGCAGGGCAAACACGCAAGAGCGGCCTTGGTGTGCCCTACGCGGTCCACCCGCTGCACATGGCATTGATGCTCGCGAACATGGGGGCGGGTCAAACCGCCATCGTTGCCGCGCTGTTGCACGATGCGGTCGAAGACTGCCCGAGCCAGTGGAGCCTGGCCCGGATCGAGCGCGAATTCGGCGTCGAGGTGGCGGGGATCGTGGGCGAACTCAGCGAAGACAAGTCGCGCACTTGGGAAGAGCGCAAACGCGCCGGCATCGCCAAGGTGGCCCACATGTCGGTCCCGGCGGCTACCGTCAAGGCCGTGGACAAATTGCACAACTTGCACAGTCTGGCGGCCGCGCTGTCCGCGACCTCCGATCCAGCCAGTGTGTGGCAGGGTTTCCGCGGCGGGCGAGCGAACACTTTGGAATTGTCGGGCCAGTTGGTGCATGCCCTGCGCGCTAGGGTGCATTCCCAATTGGCCCTCGCGCTCGAATCCGCGTGGCAAGCCGTGCTGGAGGCGGACCGAGCGCGAGCTAATTGAATTCCGGCCGGCGGCAAGCACCGATGAGGAGGACTCGCGGGACGAGCGCTACAATCGCGCGCCACGGCCGATGAAAATACCACTGGGTTCTTGGGCCAGCTCCGGCGTGTTGTTGGCCGGCCTTGGGGCGCTTCCCAAGCCGGCTTTGATTCCGCTCCAAGGGGGCGAAGGTACAAGTGAATGGTGTGCCACACGCGTGCTCACCGCACACGCGGACTCGGACACCCAACTGCTCGCACTCGAAGACGGTTCGATCTTGGCGCGGGGTGCGCCGCCTACGCGTGAGCGCTACGTCTTGGAATTGGTGACGGATTTGGAGCGCGTGTCCGCGCTGCGCATCGAATCGTTGCTCGACGATTCCCTGCCGGCTCAGGGGCCTGGTCGCGCCGATGATGGTTCCTTCGCGCTGAGCGAAGCGGTCGTGGAACTCGTGGACCCAGCGACCGAAGCCAGTCGGCACGTCCCGTTGCGCGGCGCCTTCGCCAGTCATGCGACGAGCAACGGCGCCGCGCTGTCCGCGATCGACGGAAGCCTCGCCTCGGCTTGGTCTGTCGTGGGAGTTCGTCCTCTCGAGTGCTACCTGACGCTCGAGTTCGCCGAAGAGATTCGCAGCGCATCGCCGGTGGCACTGCGACTGAACTTGGTGTTCCACACGCGCGCGGGCGCCTCGCTCGGGCGCTTTCGCGTGCAAGCAGCCAACGCACCGGCTGGTCTGGCGGAGTCCTCCAGTTGCGGGGCCCTGGGAACGCTGAAACTCGAGATTCAGGCGGCTATGGACCAGGGCGTGGCCTTCCTGCTTTCGCAGCAGGAACTCGACGGCGCCTGGTCGACGGCGCAGCTGGAAAGTCGCAACGGCCAGACAGCTCAATGCGTCCTGGCTTTGCTGCGCTGCGGATTGTCCGTCGACCACCCCAGCGTGCGCCGAGGACTGGAGTTCCTGCGCGCGCGGCCTCCCGAGGACTGGAACGGTTTGGCGAGCCAATTGCTCGTGCTCGAGCTACATCCAGCGCCCATGGAGGCCCGGAACTTGGCGTGGGCGACCGAGTTGATCCGGCTGCTGGAAAACCGCCTGGGCCAGGCCAGCGAAGTCCAGGACTTGCGCCTGGCTGCTCTGGGGCTCGTGGCTGCGTCGAACATGGGACACAAGGTGAATCCTGAGTCGTGGACGACGCTGGCCCGCGCAGCCATGGAGTGCCAAGAGTCCAGCTCCGTGGTCGCTGGGTTTTGCCAAGACTCCAACCGCAGATCCGTGAGCGCCAATTCCACTGCCGCTGGTGTGCTCGTACTCACTCTGGCGCAGGGGAGCCTGGGCATCGACCTGCAGTCAGAGCACGAATGGTCCCAGCGCTGGCGCGCCGGTTTGGCGTGGCTCGAGCGCAATTCTTCCATGGCCAGCAATGTCGGCTCCAGCACCGGCGACGCCGAGTTGTACCAGTGGTTGTGGGGACTCTCCGAGCTCGCAATTGCCGGGAAGCTGACCCGTTTGGGCGACCAGGATTGGTACAAGGCTGGAGCTCGCTACGTGGTGGACATGCAGCGTCACGACGGATCGTGGAGCACGGTGACGCGCGGCGAGCACCAGCCCAATACCTGCTTGGTGCTGTCGTTTTTGAGTCGACCGTCCAACGAGTATCCGGCAGTCACTTTGGCGGCCCATGCGCCGGTGTTCGGCAAGTCGGATCCTGAGAAGGACATTTGCCTGCGAATCACCGCCGAGGACGCACCAACGGTGTGGATTTCCAGCTGGGGTACGCGCTTGCTCGAGGAATTGGAGTGGCCCGGGGAAACGGGGCAGGGCCCGCGAATCGCCGCGGTGGAATACCGACTGCCAGGAGCCATGTTGGTTGGCGACGGACGATCACCCGGCCACCCTGCCTGGCTGTCTGCTCCTCGGCTTCCACCGGAAGGATGGACGGAACCTACCTTCCAGGCCAGTGGGTGGAAAGCAAGCGACGCGCCGTTCGCGCGCAAGAAACCAGGTGCGACGGAACCGCGAACCGAGTGGCGCACCGACGTGTTGTGGTTGCGACGCGAATTCTCGCTCAACCTTGACCTGGTGAGTGAGCCGGCGCTTGTCGTGGCCATGCGCGAGGAAGTCAGCGCGCCGGAGGGTCAGGCAGCCAGCGCACCGCGGGTGTGTTTGTGGGACGAGGACACGGCTTTCGTGGATTCCCTCGACGAACGAGTGGGGCTGAGCGCCATCACCGCTCAA
Source organism: Planctomycetota bacterium (assembly GCA_021730845.1). GTDB lineage: Bacteria > Planctomycetota > UBA1135 > UBA1135 > JAKFYL01. The sequence continues at coordinate 10,348 of JAKFYL010000330.1, forward strand.
CGATCGGATCCTGCCAGCGGCGCGCTGGCTCTGCGTGTTACGCCGCCCCAGCGCTCCCAAGCCAAGGTGCCGGGTTGGGGCTTCAAGATCACGCGCCAGCCCAAGCCGGGCGAGTTTCGCTACCTGCGCTTCATGTGGAAGAAGACGGGTGGCAGCGGAATCATGTTGCAACTCGCCCATGCCGGTTCATGGCAGGACCGGTCCGTGCGTTACTACGCGGGCACGAATGAAATCGGCCTGAACCCCTCCATTCAGGTGAGCCGCAGCATGCCCACCGAATGGACCACCATCGTCCGCGATTTGTACGAAGACTTCGGCGGCGAAGCGGAGTTGACGGGGATCGCCTTTTCGCCCATGAGCGGGGAGGCCGGACTGTACGATTCGCTGTGGCTGGGGCGCACCAAGTCCGATCTCCAAGACATTCCCGAAATCGATGCCAGTGCGCCGGGCAAGTACTCCGGCTACGTCGCGTCACGCATCCAGGTGTGGATCAACGGATCGCTGGTGCACGACGGGGGAGCTACGCGCGGCTACGAAACCGTCGCGCCGCCTTCTTCGGTCAAACCTCTGCTCCGCCAAGGGGCCAATGTCATTGCCGTGCAGGTCGACCGCGGCAGCCTGGGGCAAATGGTCGACATAGGAATCAGCGATCTTGCGCTTGCGGGGCGCGTGGAGTGGGATCCAGCTCTGCGTTCGTTCCGTAACCCTACTTTCGCAACGCAACTCGAGCACCTGTACCCAGGCAAGCATCGCATGCGTGCAAGAGCCTCGGTGTGGGTACCGCCTTCGCCTGAGGAGTTGTTGACCGGCGTGGGAAGCCCAGGCACGCTGCGTTGGATCGATGCCGAGCCGCTCGATTTCGAAGTGCACGCCAGCGACAATCCTGTGTGGCTCGCCTACGCTGCCGATGCCGGTAGAAATCTCACGCGTACTTTCGAGCCGTCGGTGCGGGCTTCGAGCCAATGGGGGGAACACGCACCCAATTTCGCCCTGGACGGTCGTTTGGGCAGCGCCTGGATCAGCAAGGAAGGAGACGCCAGTCCGCGCTTGATGATCGAGTTCGAAACACCGGTGCGCGTCGCGCGCGTATCCTTGAGCCATCCCTCGCGCTGGGCAACGGCCGATGGCAAGCTGAGTCGGGCGCATTTGGTCGAGATCCTGCTCAACGGCAAAGGGCCGGCTGTGCAGGTCGAAATGGACCCGGACCCATTGCGCAAGTCCACGTGGGAATTGCCCAAGACCACCCAGCTTCGGACCTTGGAGATCAAGATCTTGGACCGGCTTGCCCCGCGCGGTACACACCCGCCGGTTGGCTTGGCCGAAGTGGAATTCTTGCCCGCGGAATAGGCCTCCCCGGTTGACGCATGAGGACGTCGCATGGCCCCCGAAATTTCACGCTCATGGTAGTTTTGGTTTCAGAGTCGTCCGTCATCGATCTCTCATTCCCCATTCTTGTTCCCTTGGCTTAGCCACATGCGCAAGCATTCTCGCACTCTACTTGCATTGGCCATTCTTCTTGCGCCGCCGGTGTACGCACAGTCGACGTGGTACGTCGACGTCCACGCACCGCCGCCCGGCAACGGTTCCGCCGCCAACCCCTACCAGAGCATCCAGTTCGCCATCGCTCAGGCGTCGACGCAGAGTGGCGACACGCTTCTCGTGTTGCCTGGCACCTACACGGAAAAGCTAGACTATCAGGGCAAGTCCATCGGAATACGATCCACTGCCGGGCCGGCAGCTACGCACATCGCAGGAACGGCGTTCGATTTGGCCAGCTTGGTTACGGTGCAAACCGGCGAGGGCGCCGGCACGCTGCTGGAAGGGTTTACCTTGCGCGACGGGCGAGGCTTCCAAACCGGCCTGTCTACCGTGGGCGGTGCGGTGCGCTGCTGGAGCAGCCAGCTCACGTTGAAGGCTTGCATCTTGCGCGACAACGGCGCTCAAAACGGGGTGTTTGGCGGCGCAATTCACAGTTCCTCCTCGATCGTGAACATCCAGGACTGCCAATTCGTTTGCAATGGTTTTGGCGGTAGTTTTTCCGCGGCGGCACAGGGCGGTGCGCTATTCAGCGAAGGCTCACTGGTCTCCATCCTGCGCAGCGCCTTCGAGAACAACGGCTGCAATCAAGATGGGGGTGCGTTCCACATCGTTGGTGGGCAAATCACCCTCGAGCACAGCCTGGTGCGCAACAGCTATTCCGTGGGTGGGGAAGGCGCCGGGATCTTCGCGGAGAATGGCGCCAGCGTGGTGGCTAGGCACACCGTCTTCCACAAGAACTCCACGGGTGACGGCAGCGGTGGCGGGATGTATCTGCTCAATAGCAGCCTGGACATGAGCGCATGCGCCGTGACTTCGAATTACGCCGGCGCCGGCCAATCCAATCCTCACCGGGGTGGAGGGCTGTTCCTCAACGGAGGCACGTTCACCGTGATTGACACCCTATTCTCGGACAACTCCTCGGCCGGCGGCGCAGGAGCGTATGTCGGTGCCGGCAGTGCTGCGTTCTTGCGCTGCCGTTTCGAATACAACCAGGCCGATCACGGCCAAGCCCTGGACGGTTTCGGTGCCGGCTTGCTCGCCCACTCCAGCACCGTGGCGCGCGAGTGCGTGTTCTTTGGAAATTTTTCCCAATCCAACGGCCCTGGCGGCTGCGGTGGAGCGGGCGCAACTGGTGCAACACTCGAACACTGCGTCTTGGTGGGGAACTCCTTGGAGGGTGTGGCTCCTCCCTACCCAGGC
>JAKFYL010000047.1 GCA_021730845.1 Planctomycetota bacterium
GGCAACCGCATGGCCCGCAACGGGCGCGGCGGCTCGCCTGGGTTGGTCGAAATCAGGAACTCCACGCGCTCGCAACCGCGGTCACCGAAACGTTCCGCGAAATCGTCGCCGGACTCCGGCGCGCCAACGCTCGAACGGTCTTCGATCGAGAGCGCAAATCGCGCCTGCACAAGTCCCAGGTCCTCCATCGCCGCTTGCACTTGGCGCGCCAGTCCAGGCTCCAGGGCGGCACGCTTTTGCCCCAAGGCGCGGGCACAGTCCATGGTCTCCCGGCGCAGCAAATCGAGTTCGCCGGCGAGCGCGTCCTGTTCCGTGTCTTGGGTCTGGATGCGCTGCAGGTCCGCCTGAAACTCGACCACCAGCGCCGCCATCTGGGCGTCCGAACAGCCGAACTTGTGCTCCAAGCGTTCGAGTTCGTCCAGTCGTCCTTCGACGAATTCCAGGCGCGCGGGATCGACCTCCAGGCGCTCGGCCAGCGAGCGCAATTCGCGCGCGCCGTCGGCCAGATTCTCGCGCGCCGCTTCCAGCAACTCCCATGGCGCCCGCAGCGAACCCACACGCTCTTTCCACGCTCCGATTTCGCGCGCGATTCGGGTGCTGCGCTCCAGAACGGATGCGTCGCTGTCGAGCAGTTCATCGACGACGCGTGTCAAACTCGATTTCAGCCCACCGGCATGGCGCAGGAGTTCGCGTTCTTCGAGCAGTTCGGCGTGCTCCCCCGCGCGCGGGTTGACGCGTTCGATGTAGGCTAGGTCGGCGCTCAGCTCAGCCAGGCGTGCAGCGCGCTCGACCGCTTCTCGCTGCAGGCGCTGGGCACGTTTGGAAAGTTCGCGCCATTGGCTGCGCTTTTCGCGGTAGGCGCGCACGGGAGCTTCGAGTCCGCCGTACTCGTCCAGGATGCGCAGTTGCTCGGCAGGTTCGAGCAAGCGCTGGTGCTCGTTTTGTCCGTGGATCTCGAGCAGCAGGCCCGCCAACTCCACCAGCGCCTCGCGCGCCACCGGGCGCTGGTTGACGTAGGCTCGCGTGCGGCCGCCGCGCTCGATCGTGCGGCCCAGAATCAATTCGCGCTCGTCCGAGCCTGTCTCGCCTGCCGGCTCGTCGCACAGGCCCGGCATGCGCGTCGTGAGCCAACGTTCGATTTGCGAGGGTGTGCCGCGACGGTTGCGAGCGGGCACGACGAAACGGGCCTCGATGGTCGCGCGCTCGGCGCCTTCGCGCAGCATGCCGGCGCGCGGCTTGTCTCCCTGCAAGCACTCCAATGCGCCAAGGAGCAGGCTCTTCCCTGCCCCGGTCTCGCCGGTGACCACGTTGAGCCCCGACCCAAGAGTCACCTGGGCGGACTCGAACAAGACCAAATCGCGAACGACCAATTCCACCAACATGCTCGTGGCATTAGATGCTGACCGGCCGCCAAGGCAAAGCCTGCGTCACGAGCTGGACGCTTGGGCCGGACTAGGGGTATCACCGCCGGCCTGCAATTCCGGACCCGTCCCGCCGGGTATCCCACCCGGGCTAGGAACTGAGCAAGCCCTCCCGAACGGCCAGCAACGCCAACTTGGCCGCGGAATGGCAATCCAGCTTGCGTTGGAGGTTTTCGCGATGCTTGCGCGCCGTGCCCAGGCTCATCTTCAAATCGCGGGCGACTTCCTTGTTGCTCTTACCAAGCGCTAGAAGTTGGAACACTTCGCGCTCCCGCGCTGTCAGGTTCCCCAAGGAGCTGGCCGGGTGCAGTGGGGCTCCGATTCCGCCCCGCACCTGGTTGACCAGGCCGCCGGCAACCTTGGGCGACACGTACGGATCGCCGCGGTGCACGGCCTCGACGGCAAGCAGCAGCTCGGCTTCGTCCGAATCCTTGCACAAGTAGCCCTCAGCCCCCGCGCGCAATGCTTGTTCCACGAACGATTGCCCCTCGTGCTGGGTGAGCATGACGATCTTGGACTTGGGCACGAGAGTTCGAATCTGGCCGATGGCGTCGAGCCCGGAAAGTCCAGGCATGCTGATGTCGAGCAAAATCACGTCGGGTTTCAAAACCGCCAATTCCTGCAGCGCCTTGCGCGCGTCCGAGTTGTCCCCCACGACCTGGGTCTCGGGGCGTTGGTTGAGCAAAGACCGAAACGCCGCTCGGATCATGGTCTGGTCGTCGATGAGGTAGACCTTGATCGGTGACATGGTTTGTTGTGGCTCCATGGGAAATTCTACTGCGCTTGCGAAACGCGGAAACAGACAGCCGGGGCCGAACCGATAAGGGGCGGGTCGTCCCGAATCCACGCATGAGCTGATGTGCGGTGGTACGAAGAGGTCAGTCCTTTGTTGGACGATGAAAAGTGAGCACGGGAATGGCGCTCTTGCGCAGCACCCCCTCAGCCACGCTCCCAAAAGCCATGTGGCGCAAACCGCTGCGGCCGTGCGTCGAAATGGCGATCAGATCGACCTTGTGCTCCGTGGCGTAGTCCACGATGGCCTTGACGGGATTGGGACTGTTGACGACGACCTGCAAGGCGGCGTTGGCCAAAGGCATCGCCTGGCACTGTTCGTGCAGCGCCTTGCGGGCGCTTTCCAAGGTCTTGGTCAAATCCGGCAGGGCAATGGCCGGGCTGAACGGAGATCCGTAGACGGCAGTGAGCGGATCTTGGAGCACGTGCAAGATCGTGACCCGCGCGCCCAAGCTCCTAGCCAATTCGAGCACCGGCCCGAACGGTCGCAGCGCTTGGTCGGAAAGATCCGTGGTCAACAGGACGTGCTGGATCTTCATGGCTTAAGTAGACCAAACTCGGCGCGCCAAGCTCCTACGCCATTTGCCGCACAGGACCAGCGCGTTTGGCGTAGCCGGCCGGGGGCTCCAGGCGCCAGGCGCCAAGGCAGGGGGGCTTGGCGGCCCTACGCGCTACGCAGGGGTCGCGGCCAGTTGCGCGCGAGCGCGAAGCGGAAGTTGGATCTCGAAACATGCCCCGCCGCTGGCCACATTGCTGGCCTCGATCGTGCCGCCATGGGCTTCCACGATCTTGCGCACGAGCGCGAGGCCGAGTCCGTTTCCGACTTTCTTGGTGGTCACGAAGGGCTTGAACAAGGTCGCCCGCACGCTTTCGGCAATGCCGGGCCCCGAATCCGCAACCGCGATCCGCAGGCTGTCCTCGGATGGCAGCAGCTTCACGCGCACCTTACCGCCACTTTCCATGGCTTCGATCGCGTTGCGCATCAAGTTGGTGAGTACTTCGCCCATGAGCTGCCCGTCCAACGGGACGGTCGGGCAAGTTTGGGGCATCTCGGCTTCGATGGCCACCCTGGCCGCTTCTGCTTGGGACTTGACCGTCGCGATCGATTCCTTGACCAGCTTTCGCAGGTCGCATGGCGCAAGGCTGAGCTGAAGCGGGCGCGTGAGTGACAACGTGCGTCTCATCAAGCGCTCGAGATTCTGCATCCGCTCGACGAGTTCCGCCAAAACGACCTGCTCGTCTTCGCCCAGGTGCTTGGCCACGACCCGCAGGGCGGCGTTGACGGCCGTGATGGGGCTCTTGATCTCGTGCGCCAACAGGGAAGCCGATTCTCCGATCTCCGCGAACGCCTTCATCATGGCGTGCTCGCGCTGCAGCGCTTGCTTGATCACCGTAATGTCGCGCCCCTCGGGCAGTAGCAACACGACCTTCCCGTTCTCGTCGCGAACGGGTTTGAGCGAAAAATCCACGTTCACGACCGAACCGCCCTTGCCCATGTGGGTGGTTTCGAAACGCACGAATTCGCCCTGGGCGGCCCGGGCAATGGCGTCGCGCACGCGCGCGCGCTCCGATTCCGCATGTCGCCACCAAGGTGTTTCCCAAAACGGTCTTCCGATCACCTCGGCGCGTTGCGACGCAGCCATTCTTAGGGCCGCGCTGTTGACCTCGAGCACCGTACCGTCGCAATTCAAGAGTCCGACAAACTCGTACTCGGAGTCGAAAATCGCGCGAAACCGCCGCTCGCTCTCGGCCAGCGCAACTTCCACCTGCTTGCGGGCAGTGACGTCGCGAAAACTGCCGCACAAGATCGGTTCCGCTCTGCCGGCGATCTCGATGCGCGATACGGAGAGCTCGCACAGGATTACTTGCTGGTCCTTGCGCAGCACGGGCAGCTCGCGTGTATTGCCCAAGATGTAGGCCTTGCCCGTGATCCGGTAGCGTTCTAGGTGCGAGTCGTGCTGCGAGGAATGGGGCTCGGGCATGAGCAGCCGGATGTTCTTGCCGATCAGCTCCGCGGGTTGGTAGCCGAGAATCTCCGCGCAGGCATGGTTGGCGGTCAGGATCCGGCCATGTAGATCGATGGTGACCACGACATCCAGCATCCCATCCAGGATCGCATCGAAACGCTCGGGAGAAATGCGCAGCTCGCCACGTGCTGGCCGTGCCTCTTCTGGCCGAACGGTGGGTTGGGGGAATCGCTCGTTCATGCTCGCGACTCGTTCCGTCGCTTGCGTAGCCAAGGGACCGGACGCTCTAAGGCATTGTCCACCCTGCGGCATCCCGAGCACAAGCCAATCCGTGTCGATTCGAGACCGGAAGCCGGCCTAGCAGTCCGTTGAAAGAGGCGCCGTAGAGAGGCAATGCGGTTCTTGGCGATGCAAGGAGTGCGAAGCGAGGCCCGCGCAGGCGGCCTTCCTGGCCGCTGAGCACGGCCGAACGAGCGCGACGCCGCAGCGCCGAGAACCCGCGCAGCCGAGTAGGCGACTTTTTCAACGGGCTCCTAGCGCGCGGAACCTTCGGGCAGCTTGCAAGTGCGCATTCCAAACGGAAGGTATGCGGGGCACCAGCCGACCACTCCGGTCAAGAGCGGCACCAAGCCTAGCGCGCCCCAGGGATTCTGGGCCCAAACACCCCAGCCGGCGACGGCCAGCCCGAGTGCAATTCGCAAGATTCGGTCCATTCCACCTACGTTTCGTTTCATCGGATGCTCCTTACAGGCCGGCCCGAGTGCTGGCCCTGCCTTTCCTTAGAGCCCGGAGAGCAGGCGAAGTTCCCACATTTTTGGCAATCGAATCCAAGACCTGGCTGCGCACGGACTTGGGTAGCCGACCTTCGGCGATCGACCGGCAGGCCTCCTGCGTCAAGTCCAGGGTGGCGAATAGCTCCGCGCACCGCTCGCACACGACCGCGTCGGGAAACGAGAAAGTCAAGCCGCGGTCCAGGGAGTCCTGCTTGGCGCGCAACAAATCCAGGCACACTTGCTTCGAGAAAATCGCGAACGGCACTTTGCGTTTCGGCAGCGCACGCTCGATGGCGTGGCGCGCCTGAAGTCGAGCGCGGTGCAAGCGCGTCTTGACCGTCTCCTCCTTGATTCCCAGAACCGCGCCCACCTCGCGCAACGACAATCCTCCGATTTCCTTGAGCACGAACGGAACGCGGTATGGATCGGGCATGCCAGCGAGCGCGTGCTCGGCCAGCGAGCGCGCTTCGTCCACCAGTTCTTGTGCAAACGGGCCGTCGCGCTCGTCGGGTACGACTGCCATGCGTTCCTCGTCGAAGGGCATCAAGTCGTCAATGGACATCCATTTGCGGGGCTCACCCAACCTGCGCCGCTGCATACGCTGGGCCACGCGCACGGCGATGGAATACAGCCAGGTGGATGGCTTGGACCTACCCTCGAACTGATCCCACTTGCGGTAGGCATGCAAGAAGGTTTCTTGGACCATGTCTTGTGCCCGTTCGCGGTCGCCGCACAAGCGCAGTCCCAGGGCAAACAGTTTGTCCCCGTACTCCTCGACTAGTCTGACAATCGCCACGTCGCGCGGTTCCCGGCGGGGCAAGCTGGGTTCGGACGTACGCGCCACGCGCCTCACCCTAGCGCTGAAAGCGAGCAGCGTCAGCCGTGATCGCTCACCAGGCAAGTCCAGCGCCAGCGGCTGATACACTGACCTAGCCCCCCCACTGCCCGATCGGTTGCGGCCGCGGGCAGTTCGCATGATCCGAGACCTGGCCAGCGCCACCCCCTCCGCCCTACCCAGCTACGACGTGTGTATCGTCGGTTCGGGTCCGGCAGGCGCCATCGTCGCGGCCGAACTGGCACCCTCCCCGCTGCGTGTGTGCGTGCTCGAAAGCGGGTCCCAGCGCCCCACGCCGCGGGGCGACCGCCTGCGGCGCGTGGAAAGCGAGGGTATCCACGTCAAACCTTGGTCGCGCGAGCGCGTTCTAGGCGGCGCGTCTTCGACCTGGGCCGGGCTCTCGGCACCACTCGATGCCATCGATCTGGCACCTCGACCCTGGATCGGCAGCGCGGGCTGGCCGATTGCCCCAGCACAACTCCAAGAGTTGTGGGCGGAAGCCGCGCAGCGCTATCGCTTTGCGGCCCCGGCGCTGTTCGCGCCCGGGGGGTTCGACGCCCTGCGCGAGAAAGGCGAGTGGAAGCCCAACTGGACGCAAGTGCGTGAGAAAGTGTTCCTGGCGCGCGCCGAGCCGCAACACTTCGGCAAGCTGCTGGCCGAGAACTACCAGCGCCCCAATGTCGACCTATGGCTCAACGCAACCGCGGTCGAGCTCATTCCAGCGCCCTCGCGAGACGCCGTGGACAGCGTGCGCGTGAGTTCCGGCTCGGGCGTAGAGTTCCAATTTCGCGCTCGGACTTTCGTGCTCGCCACTGGCGGCATCGAGAACGCACGCTTGCTACTGGTGTCGCGCGGCAACGGCGATCAGGGCCTAGGCAACGAGTACGACCAAGTGGGCCGGTTCCTCATGAACCACCCCAAGAGTTACCACGGCATCCTGCACCTGCAGCGCGGCGTGCGCAGTCTGCCTTACTACTTCGGTTGCATGCACCAGGGATTCGCGGGCTATGGCGGCTTTCGCCTGCCCGACGAACACCAACGCGAGTACGGACTGCTCAATTGCTACGCGCGCTTGGAACCGCTGTTTCGTTGGTCGGATTCCGAGGGCGTGGAATCGCTCGTGACCATGGTCAAGCGCAGCGGCCGGCTGTTCCGGCGCTGGAAAGAAAAACGCTCGGACGAGGTAGTCGAGTTGCGCGATTGGTCGGAAACCGGCGACGATTCCGAATTGCAGAATGCGCGTCGCTCCAAAGCGGGCTTTTTCCGATTGGGCTTCAACGTGCTGCGCGACTCGCCACGCGTGGCGGCCTACGCTCGCTCGCGCTTGTTCGAACGCAAGGGGCCGGTGATTCGGCAAGCCCGGCTGCGGAATTTCATGGAAATGGAGCCGCGGGCCTCCAACCGCGTCTCGCTTTCGTCCGACAAGGATGAACTCGGTGTGCCGCGCCCGCGCGTGAGCCACGACACGTCCGAGCTCGATCGCAGGTCCCTGATCGAACTGCACCGGGTGCTGGCGCGCGAATTCGAGCGCAACGGCTTGGGCCGGCTCGAAACATCGCTAGAGCAGGCCAGCCCATGGCCGGTGGACCAAGACGCATCGCACCACATGGGTACGACGCGCATGGGAGTGGACCGCAAGACGTCCGTTGTCGACCCGGAGCTACGCTTGCACGCCTTGGAGAACCTGTACCTGTCCGGCTCCTCCGTGTTCCCCACCAGTGGCTGCGCGAATCCGACTTTCACCATCGCTGCGTTGGCGATCCGTTTGGCGCGCACGCTGCGCAGCCGGCTAGTGCGCCCCGCATTCGAGATTTCCGCCCCGTGAGTGCACCCAAGATGCTCGTGGTCGGGGCCGGCAAGCGCGTGCTCGAAACCGCGTTGCCGGCTTTGGCGCAGTTGCACGGGCAGCTGGAAATCGAGGCTGTGTGCGGCCGCAAGGTCCGTCCCGTTTCCGCTGCCGGTCGCAACTGGATCGTCGAGCGCTTGGACTCGCTTTCCTCCGAGCGCCTGCGCGCCGTGAACTTCGTGTACGTGGCCGTAGGCAAGGCTTCCGTGGCCCCGGTGCTGACCGACATCTTGGCGCGCGGAGCACAAGGCGCCACGCTGCTACTCGAAACACCCGGGTTGTTGCTCAAGCACCTGCGCCATCGTCCGCTGCTGGCGCGCTTTCGCGCGGCATGGATCGCCGAGGATTGCGCTTTCTTGCCCTGGATCGAATGCGCGCGCAGCGCCTTGGCCCGGGCGGATCTGGGACCACCACGCGCCGTCGTTTTCCTGCAGTCGGCATACGCGTACCACGGTGTCGCCACCGCACGGGCGCTGTTGGGTGCTTCCAGGGTCACCCGCGGCCGCCGCAACTCCGCGGCCAAGCAGCGCCTGCGAAGCATGCATTTCGACAACGGCGGACAGGCGTTCAGCCTCGAACCGCGCGACTATTCCATCGGGCGCTTGGCGATCTTCTCCGAGCGCGGGCTCGTCAGCGACGCAGGCTGGGACGAACGCATCGAGGCCTTTGAACCCCACGCCAGGGCCATCGGAGGCCTCGTGGCGGCCGGCTGGACGCGCGCAGCATTCCAGGGCGCGTTGCGGCTGGAGCCCGAATGTGCCGGCGGTCAGATGGTCTCTGTCCGCTGCGGAAGCGCGCGCACTCCCTTGGACCAAGCCGAACAACAGCTAGCGGCGCGCGATGCGGCAAGCTCCGGCATCGTGCAGCGTATGGAGTCCATGAAACGCGTTGGTTTCTTGCGCTTGGTGCGCAGCCTGCTGGCTGGCGGTCCCGCGCACCCCGTCGAACTGGGCCTAGAGGACATGCTCGTCGACTGGTGGCTCGAGCGCCCTGGATTCTGGCGCGATGGTGGGCTGACTTCCCTGCGCTCGCCGGTGGGTCGGGGTTTGTACGGAGCGCTGAGTCGCTTGGCGGGCAAGTAGCGGATTCTGGCCTGGGCCAGCTTCTCCTACTTGCGTGCAGCCGTGCGCACCATCTGCTCGCGAGCCAGCAGCCGCAGGCGCGAGAGTTCCTCGCGCGCCACGGGCGGAGGCCAAGAATCCATGGCCCGCGCGATGTCTTCAAGGGCCAGCGCCCATTCCCCGCTGGCCAGCAATTGCAAGGCGCGAGTCGCGTGCAGCACCGCGCCATCGGTCATCGCATCCGGCAGGCGCTGCGCGGAGTGGACTTCGATCCATGCTCGACCGGCGAACACTTGCGCTACCCGAGCCTGGACTCGGAAGCGGGCGTAGCGTTCGGCTCCCGCCAACGTTTCAGCGGCAGGTGTCCCGCGCCGCACGAACACTAGGCCCGCGGGATCGTCGTATTGCTCTTGGTCCCAGAGCAGTTGCTCGTCGGCCCAGCTGCGCAATCCCAGGTAGTCGCCTGCTCCAAAGCGCGTGAGCAGAGGATTCCACGCCTCCGGCCGCGAGTGCACTTGAATCACCGTTTCAAAGCGTGTGCCTAGGTGCGACAAGGGCTGTGCCGCGATCGAGGCCAGGCTGACATAGGAGAGGTCTTCGCCCGACTCCTCTTGGCCGCTGCCAGGCAGCGCAAGGGTTTGGCTGTGTGCCCGGCGGAATCCGTCGGTACTGGTCAGCAGCAAAATGAGAGCAACAAGGTGCACGAAGGCCTGCACCGAACGGGGGGGGCGTAGAAAGGACATCCTGCTCGTGCATCGACCACGCGGCCGGCGCGCTTGAGCGCGGAGCTCGGCGCGCTCCGGACAGGCGCCCAAAAAGTCAGGCCTGGGAGCATGCACGCGGAAAAAGGCTCGGCTACTAGGCATTTCCACCGAGGAGTCCGTCCCACGGCAGCAAAAAAAAAGGATGGCGAGCGCCCCCCCGGGTCGCTCGCCATCCTAGAGGTCGTGCTCGGACATCCTGCTCGAACGGCGGTTCTCCTCGTCCGATCGGCTCCGGGACAGCCCCTCCCCCCACGGCCCCCGCCATGGGAGGTCGCGCCATGTGTAGCGCTAGTTCCTCTGGGATCACATCCCCATGGGATCTTGTTTTGCGTGCGACGGGTCACCGGCTTGCGCCGGTTCCAAGATCGCGCGCCCATCGACCACCGAGAAGATGCTGCGCGCGGCAGGACCTTTGGCGCCCAGCACTTCAAGGAATCCGCGCCCGTCCTCGCCGACCCCAAGGGCGAAGATCTCTTTCCCATGCTGGTCGTGGAACGCCATGCGCGGCGGGCCACCGGTTTCGTAGGCGGTCAGGCGCATACGTTCCTGGCCGCGCGCGTCGCGCAGCACGAAACGCTCGGCCGAAACCGAGTCACACACGGCCGCTGCCGCGCCAAGCACTCCCAGCCCGGCGAGACAAAGGCTCGCCGCGGTCCATCGCTTAAAGCGGCGGCTGGACTGTTCCAGTCGGGTCAATCGGTCCTGCAGTTCCAAATCTGTGTGCATGGGGAATTCCTGCTCGATAGAGAAAAAGGAAGATGGGATCGTGCTTGGAAATGAGACGCCCGGAAGGCGTTCGATGGCCACGACGAACTCCGGGGCCAAGCCACGGGAACGCCGTCCGTCAACGCGAGTAGGCCTGCCCCGTAGTGGGTTCACCCGCGCACGACTTCTGACGATCTAGTACCCGATAACCGTGCACGGGAAACACGATCCAACAAGAATTTTGCAATTTTTCGCTTCGGATCGACCCGCATGCGTTATGCAGGACAGATCTCCATGACTCCCAGCTCGCGCCACCTCCCCGCTGCTGCTTCCCTGTCTCGCCGGGCCTCTAGCCTGGGCGTCGGTTTCGCCTTGGGATGGCTGGCGCTGGCTGGTTGTGGCGCGCCGCGCCAGGCGCCGCCGCCTGTGCCCGCGGCCGTGCCGAGCAATGCCTCGCGGCTCGAGAAACTGCTGGCGGAAATGGCCGAAAAGGCCGCGCCTGGAGAGTCCCATCGCCGGCTGCAGGGAATGGTGGGCACCTGGGACCTGGAGGTGGAGTCACGCACCGGTCCCGAGTCTCCTTGGCAGCGAACCCAGGGCAGGTCGGTGTGTGTCCAGGCCCTGGGCGGGCGCTATGTGGTCGAGTATTGGAGCACGCAGTTGCAGGGCCAGCCCTTCGAAGCCATGCACGTCTTGGGGTACGACCGCCTGGCGGAGAAGTTTCTGTCGATTTGGATGGATTCCTTCAGCACATGGCCGGTCAACAGCTCGGGCCGCATGAGTTCCTCGGAGTCGGTCCTGCATTTGTCCGGCGCCATGCGCGACGTGCTGGCCCCGGACGGACGCCCGTTCCACCTGCGCATGCTCTTCGAGGGCCCAGACCAGCGCTCCATGGAAGTGCTGGACTCCGTGGCCGGCACGCAAGTCCCGCTCTTGCGCGTGCGCGCCACGCGGCGCACGGAATCGCCCTAACGCAAAGCCGATACGCCGCCCACGAGCACCTCGTCCAGGCGCAAGGTCTTGGCGTCCAGTACCAGCACGTCCGCCCGTGCCCCCACGACCAAGTGCCCTAGCTCGCGCTCGAGTCCCAGAGCACACGCCGGCGCTGCGCTGGCCTTGGTCAAAGCTTCCTCGAGGGAAAGCGTGCCGCTGCCCACCAGCCCGCGCACCATTTCCAGCTGAGTCATGGCGGAACCCGCCAAGCGCAGTTCGCCTTGGCCCGCTGCGGCATAGAACCAGGCACCGGACTGGCGCACATGGTCTCGGCCGTGTTCGTGGAACACATCGCAGCCGATGCCCGCTCCGCGCAGCGAATCGCTGACCAGGCACAGCTCGCGCGCCCCGCGAGCGCGCAGCGCCAACTCCACGGCTTCCGGCCCAACGTGCACGAGATCACCGATGCACTCGACGTACAGGTCCTTGGCGCACAAGGCCACGCCGGCCAGACCCATTTCGCGGTGGTGCAGCGGAGCCATGGCGTTGTACAGGTGGGTCGCTCCCGTTGCGCCAGCGGCTAGGCCCGCGCGCGCTTCCTTCGCGGTCGAGGCGCTGTGCCCCAGAGAAACGCGCACACCGCAGCGGGCCAGCTCCCGAATCAGGTCCAAAGAGCCGGGAAGCTCGGGCGCCACCGTCATGGTGCGCACCCCATGTCCCGTGCCCGTCGCAGGTCCAAGCAGCGTGCGCAGGCCTTGAGGCGACGGCGCTGCAAGGGCCTGTGGAGGCAACGCTCCCGCGCGCAGGGGATTGACGAACGGCCCTTCCAGGTGAATTCCCAGGGAGCGCGCGCCGGAGGCAGGCAAGCGCGCAGCGGCCAACGAAACAGTCTGGCAATCGCGCCCGAGATCTTCGGGAGACTTGGGAAACAGGGTTGGCTGAAACGCTGTGGTCCCGCGCAGCGCCAGCACGCGCGCCATGTCGGCCAAGCTTCCCAGTGGCTCGAAGCCGCCGCAGCCGTGCACGTGCAAATCGACCAGACCCGGAGCCAGGATCGGCAACTCGGTCGCCGCGGCCTGCGCCGGTTGGTCCAAGATCACGGCAGCAACGCGGCCGCCTTCGATCTGCAAGCGCCCGGGCACCAAGCGCCCATCGATCAGCAGTCGCCCCGCGCGTTCGATCATGGACCGGCCATCGTATCCGGGCTCAAGTACCAAATCGCGTTGCTGCCGTACTCGCGCAACTGGGCCTTCAAATCTGGCCGAAACTCGCGCTCGAAAAAACGCCCCTTGGGAGCGTGAAAGACGATGGTCCCGTCCGGCGTCAGGGCCTGGCTGCCAAGGCGCGCCAGCGCGTCGAACAGGTGCTTTTTGGTGCGCGGGTCTTCGAGCATGGGGTAGGGCGGATCGAAGAACACCAAATCGTAGGGCTGTTTGGCGTCCCAGGCGCGCTCATCCAACGCGTCCAAGCGCACGGCCTGGGCGCGCGCGAGAAGATCCAAGCTGGCCAGGTTTTGCTCGAGCGCGCGAAAGGCACGCGGATCGCGCTCGAGGAAACGCGCGCAGGCCGCTCCGCGCGACAGGGCTTCGATCCCCAGACTGCCCGTACCGCTGAACAAATCCAGGACGCGCTCGCCGTCGCAACGTTCACCCAGGAACGAAAACAGCGCCTGACGCACGCGGTCGAGCATGGGCCGCGTGCCCTCGCTGGTCGGCGCCTCGATGCGGCGACCGCCCAGCTCACCGGAGATGATCCGCATCGTCATGGGTAGAGCTAAGGTTACGCGAAGGTGAATTTCAAGCACCAGCGGGCGCCAGCCCAAGCCTTGCGTTGGGTCTCCTCGCACGGCCTTCTTCGACAGTCTCAGGCTGAACGGGAAGTAATGAGTTGCACGCTGTGCCAGGACCTTGGAACCTTCCGCATCTTCGAAAACATCGATTGCACTCGAGCGAGAAGAGCCTAGGCCAC
>JAKFYL010000307.1 GCA_021730845.1 Planctomycetota bacterium
TCGTTGCCGTGAGCGCGCGCGAAGGCAGCCGGGGCGAGCCCCAGGGCGCGAGTCGGTTGGTGTTCGCGGCCGGTATGGAGGAACTGGCGCAGCGCGTCGAGCAGTTTTTCCAAGCGGCCGACAGCAAGCCTCCCGCCCCGCCCGAGGGCGTCCAGGCCCTCAGTCCCAAGGTCCAGCCCTTGCCGCACGACCCCGGACAACTTGCAGCCCCGCTGGAACTACGCGCCACCAGCTTGCGCACGTTTCTGGAATCTCCGTACCAGTTTTACGTCAAACACGTGCTGGGCCTGGAGTGTGTCGACGACCATGCCCGCGAACTCGACGGCGCCCAGTTCGGGACCTTGGTGCACGCGCTGCTGGCCGATTTTGGGCGCGGACCCCTGGCCGACAGCGACGATCCAGCCGCGATTGCCGACTGGCTCCTGCAGCGCAGCGCGCAGGTGTTCCAGGAGCGCTACGCCGGCCAGCCGTGGCCGGCTCTGCCGGTGCAGTTTGCGCAACTGAACTGGCGCCTGAGGCAGTTTGCGCAGCATCAAGCGCAGCTTGCGAAGGAGGGCTGGCGCATCGTCAAGGTCGAGGATTCGCCGCCGCCCCTAGAACTCGACGTCGACGGCCAAAGCGTGCGCATCGTTGGACGCATCGATCGCATCGACTACCACGCAGGCCAAGGACTGTGGAGGGTCTTGGACTACAAAACCGGCGCGCAAAGCGGTTCGCCCAACAGCGCCTACTCCCAAAAATCGCAAACCTGGAGCGACTTGCAATTGCCTCTGTACGGCGAACTCGTGCGCCCGCAATTGGGCGGCGCGCGCCTGGAAGTGGGCCACGCGTGGTTGGCGGCCGATTCCCATGCCAGGTTCCTGGATCCGTACGCAGACGACGGTTCCTGGCAGGTCGCGCTCGAGCAAGCGCGCGCATGCGTGCGCAAGATGCGCCGAGGCGAGTGGTTTCAAGTTGGCCGCAGCATGCCGTACCGCTGGGAACTGGCCTTCCTGGAAGGCCGCGGTGCGATTCGACCGCCCGCCGGTGAAAGTGACGCCGGACCGGACGCGGAGCAGGTGGGGGCGTGAATCCGGCCCAGCCGCCCTTTCCGACGCGCATCCTGCTGGCTTCGGCCGGCACCGGGAAGACCTTTCAGCTTTCCCAGCAGTATTTGAAACTCCTTGGCCACGGAGTCGACCCGGCGCGCATTCTGGCCGCTACGTTCACGCGCAAGGCTGCGGGAGAAATCCACGAGCGCCTGCTGCTGCGCCTGGCGCGCGCCGCGCGCGGCGAGCTGGCCCTGGATGTCTTTTGGAGTATCGACCAAACCGAGTCGAGCGCGGCGCCGGTTGCTCGCGCCGGTGCTTGGCTGAAGACCTTGTGCACACAACCGGAGCGCGCGCGCATCGCGACTCTGGATGCCACGTTTCTGCGCGCCATCAGACAGCGCGAATTCGAGCTGGGTTTGCCCGTGGGCTGGAGCTTGGCCGACGAAGTGGAGGAGGAGCAGCGCTTGGTGCGCGCCCTGATCACCAGGCTTGGGCGCATCGACCTACCGGAGCGCTTGGAGTTGCTGCGCCTGCTCGCCCGAGCTCCTGGTCACAGCGCCGTGCACAGCACGCTCCTTTCCATCGCGGCAGATGTCCTGGATATCGCGCGCGACAGCAGCAGTACGGCTTTCGAGGCCTTGCTGCCTGCACCGTTTCCGCCGGCCAGCGAAGTCGAGCAAGCGGCAACTGCATTGCAGCAGTGCCTAGCGCCGCTGACCAAGAAAGGCGCTCCCAACGCGAGCTGGCAAAAAGCACTGGACGCCGCGCGCTGCGCTTGGTCGGCTGGGGATCCGGGCGGCTTCTTGGAAGACGCGCTCGTGGTCCGCGCAGGGGCGGGAGAATGGACCTACTACAAGCTCGAGTTTCCCGCCCAGCTCGGGCAGGCACTCGTCACGCTGGCACGTCACGCGGCCGCGATCCTGTCGCGCAACGTCGTGCAGCGCACGCTGGCAGCCAGGCGCTGGTGCGCGTCCTTGGCGGAGGAATTGGACCAGGCGGCCTTGGAGCGCGGGATGTTCACGCACGATGATTTGAGCCGTCTGTGGTCCAGTGCTGCGAACCAGAGCCCGCAGGACTTCACGGAGGCGTTTGCCGCCGACCACCTGCTCTTGGATGAGTTCCAAGACACCAGCCCGCTGCAGTTTCGCGTGCTGGAAAGCGAAATTCGTCGGCTGCATGGCAAGCCGGGAACGTCTGTGTTCGTCGTCGGCGATCCCAAGCAGTCCATCTATCGCTGGCGCGGCGCCGATGAAAAATTGTTGCTGGAATTGCCGGCGCTGCTGGACACCCCGGCCGAGCATCTGGCCTTCAATCGCCGGTCTTCGCAAGTCGTGCTCGATCTCGTGCAGCTTGTCTTTGGGGAACTCCCTGAGTTGCCGCTCGCCAAAGAAGGTATTCGGGCCAGCGAGCACGCTCAGGCTTTCCAGTCCTTCGCGCGCTCGTACACCCCGGCGCGGCGTGCGGCCGAATTGCCGGCGCTGCCCGGCGCTGCCAGGGTGCGCTTTGCGGACGAAACGGAAACAGAACCAAAGGCCCATGGCCCGCTGGCCGAATTGCCGGCGGAACTGGCCCAGGCGCTCTCGTGCGCGCGCTCGCTGGCGGCCCGAGATTGGGGTTCGGTGGCGATCTTGGTGCGCAGCCGCAAGTGGCAAGCGCGCCTGGTCTTCGAGCTGGGCAGGATGGGAGTGGCAGCGAGCATGGACGGCGGCTCTCCGCTCACCGATTCCAGCGTCGTGCAGGTGCTCTTGGCCGCACTGACGTTCGCGGAACATCCCGACCACAGCGTGGCCTTTTTTCACGCCGCGACCTCGAGCGTGGCCGCGGCGCTGGGGCTGGAGTGGCACACCAAGGACCCGGCGCGGCGCGCCCAATCGGCCCGGCTACGGGCCAGGATCCAAACCCTGGGCTTGCCCCAATTCTTGGAGGAAGTGTGGCAGGCGTTGCTCGAATGCGACTGCAGCGCTTTCGATCGGCAACGCGTGGAGCAACTGACCCTCCTAGCGCGGCGCGCCGGCGGTACCGCGGCCTACGACCTAGGCTCGTTCATCGAGCGCGTTCACAAAGAGCGCGTCGAACGCCCTGGAGGAACGCGTGTGCGGGTCATGACCATCCACCGCGCCAAGGGTCTGGAGTTCGATGCCGTGGTCTTGCCGCTATCCAAGGCCAGCTGGAGTCAGAATCCCTCCCCTGTGCTAGCGCGTCGCCCCAGCGGCCGGGCGCTCGCGCCCTATGAAATCGTGTCCCTGGCCGCCAACAAGTTCTTGCGCGCCTTTTGGCCCGAGCTTTCGCGGCTCGAAAGCCACGACTACCAGTCCCAGGTCCTGGAGGAACTGTGCACGCTGTACGTGGCGATGACGCGCGCGCGCAGCCACTTGGAGGTCATCTTGCCGCCTGAGTCTGCGCACAAGGAAGACTCCAAGGATGCCGAGAAGAGTTCCGCCGCGGGAAGGAGCGTTTCGAACTCCAGTGCTGGCTTGGTGCAAGCGGCGCTGGAGCACGCCAAGGCGCTGACAGGCGGCAGCTGGCAGCACGAAGATTCGGTCCCAGAGTGGTTGGTGGAAGTTCCCGCGCCGGCGCAGTCCTCCAAACCGCCAAAGCCCGCTGCGCTGCCGAAGCCCCAGCCTGCCCTGCCCAAACTTCCCGTGCAAGACGAACGCGCATTGCCGCTCGCACCGGCGCAGTGGGAAATCTGGCGTCATGGGACGGGTGGCGATTGGCTCGGCGGCGATCCGCGCGCGCGCTGGCGCGGCAAGTTGTGGCACGCCTGGCTGGCCCAAGCCGAATGGATCGATTCCGAGCCGTTTGCAGAGCGCGAAGCGCTGGTGGCGCGAGCCGTCGAGCTCGGATTCCCCGCGCCGCTGGCCCGCCAGGAAGTGCAGCAGTTCCAGCAGCACGTGGCCGCGCCCGCTGTGGTTCGCATCCTCGATCGCCGGTACATGGCCGAGCTGCTGGGGTCCACGCCGCAGAGCTTGGAAGTGTGGCGCGAGCGTGCCTTCGCCGTCGAGGGCGCGCGCCTTGGTCAAGCGGCGCCACTGGTGCGCGGGTCCTACGACCGAGTAGTGATTGCGCGCTCCGCCAGCGGGCGCGCTGCACAGGCCCTGGTGCTGGATTTCAAACTCGACCACGTCGCCGATCCGGCCGGCGCGCGCCGGCGCGCAGAGCATCACCGCCCACAAATGGAGATCTACCGCGCGGCGATCGGCTTGGCGCTGGAACTCGCTCCGGAAGCGATTCGCGCGTTCTTGGTGTTTCTGCGCGTGGATGCGGTCATCGATTTGGACCTTCTCTAGCGCCTTACACGGCGATCGGCTCGCCGGTTTCGTCCTGGCTGGCGACCAGCACGCGCACGCGCCCGGCAAGGCCCAATCCATCCAAGCACGCGTGGGCCGCTTCCAGCGCGAGCTCGGCGGTGTTGTTGGTGGCCGACAAATGTGCCAAAACCAGGGTGTGCAAGCGCTCGCTGGCCAGGTGCTGCAACATGCGCGCAGCTTGGGTGTTGGAAAGGTGTCCCTGGGGCCCGGCTATGCGGCGCTTGAGCGCCCACGGGTAGGGCCCCGTTTCGAGCATGCGCTCGTCGTGGTTGAACTCCAGCACCAGCACGTTTGCTCCAGCCAGCGAAACGGCGATGCCGCGGTCTTCGTGCCCCATGTCGGTGAGGATCACGGCGCGCGATGCGCCTTGGTCGAAACGAAACGCCACCGTCGGGGAACAGTCGTGCGGTAAGTTCACCGCGGTGACTTCCACGTCGCGCTCGCCGCGCGGACCTTCGAGTGCAAAGCTGGGACCGATGGGCAGCGTCGACAAGCGTTTGGCGCGGCGAACCGAGGCGTTGGACATCATGGCCTGCGGGCAGTGCAGCATCGCGCCATGCTGGCGCGCCATCTTGCCGGCCGACCTGGCGTGATCCAGATGCGCGTGAGTGACCAGCACATGCCCCAAGCCTCCAGGTCCCAGGCGCGCGGCCTCCAGCCGGGTTTCCATGGCCGCACCCGTCAACCCAGCGTCCACCAGCAAGCTGGTTTCCCCGGCTCGAATCAGCGCGCTGTTTCCGCCGCTTCCGCTGGCTAGAACGGTCAAATGCATCGTGGAAGGCTGCTCACGCCAAGCCGCACCCTAGCAAGCGCTCGCGGCCATTGCCTATCCTTGCCGGCCATCATGTCACGCATCCGCATCCAATTCGTGCTCGCCATGTTCCTCGGGCTTGGTTCCATGCCGGCCTGCAATTCCGCCGGCCGCGAGCCTGTTTCCAGCCAATCGTCGCCCGGACCTGACGCGCCGACCGCCGCACGCCTTTTTGCGGACGTGCGTTGGCTGGCCGACGACGCCCAGGAGGGGCGCCGTGCCGGTTCGGCCGCCGAACTGCGCGTGGCGAACTGGTTGTCGGAACGGTTCCAAAAGCTCGGGCTTTCGCCGGCCGGTCCAGGCGGGTATTTGCAAAGCTTCGAGGTCGACTTGCCCCCGCGCGACGGCGGAGCGTCGAGCCTTGGCGGCGAGGGGCTGAGCAAGGTCTTCCGCGCGCCGAGTCTCGCGCCCATGTACTGTTCGAGCGGCGGCAAGGTCGTAGGCCAGCTGGCTTGGGGTGGATTCGGAATTTCGCGCCCCGATTTGGGCTGGGATGATTTCGCCAGCGCGCGCAAGAGTCGCTCGCTGCAAGGGCGCGTCGTGCTGATCGTGCGCGGGCTGCCGTCCTTTGCGCCGCCGATTCCGCCCAGCGACGCCAAGGCGGGAGCGAACCCAGACTCCGCGCGCACGTCCAGCGGCTGGGGCGGCGCGGATTCGCTGTTCACCAAGGTGATGAACGCCAAGCGCGCCGGAGCGGCGGCAGTGCTCGTGGCGCCCCATCCCGGGCAAGCGAATGCGCCGCTGGGGACTTTCGAAGCCTCGCGCGTGGGCCACGCAGGCATCCACGCAATGTTTGTTTCGCTCGACGTCGCGCGCGCTCTGGAGCCGGCTTACGATACGCTCGTGCGCAGCCTCGAGGGACCGCAGCGCTCGCCCATGGCCTTTGCTCCCATCAGCGCCCCACGCGTGGAACTCGTCGCTGACGTGATTCGCGAGCGCGGAAGGGCGCACAACGTGCTCGCGCGCAAGCCCGGCCAGGACTCCTCGCGCTTCGTTCTGGTCGGAGCCCACTTCGATCATTTGGGACGCGGCGGCGAAGGCTCCTTGGCTGCTAGCTCGCCTTCCGGCCAGCCCAGCTCCGAAATCCACAACGGCGCCGACGACAATGCCAGCGGCACCGCACTGGTGCTGGAACTCGCGCGCCGCGCCGCACAGGCGCCAGTGCCGGAATGCGATTTGGTTTTTGCGCTGTGGTCCGCCGAGGAGCAGGGATTGCTGGGCAGCGAGTATTGGGCGACGCACCCGACGATCGCCTTGGACGGTTTGCTGGCCAAGCTCAACTTCGACATGGTCGGTCGAGCGGAAAGCGGAAAGTTGGCCATCCTGGGCGCCGGCACCGCCCAAGTGTTCGGGCCTTGGATCGAGGACGCGGCCAAGAAGCTGTCCCTCGAGCCGAGCATCCACCGCTCCGGCGCGGGCGTGGGCGGCAGTGATCACCAGACCTTCCTCAAGCGCGAGATCCCGGCGCTGCACTTTTTCACCGGGCTGCATACCGACTACCACCGCCCCAGCGACGACTTCGAGCGCTTCGAGGCCGCCGCCTGCGCACAGGTCACCGATCTGGCGCAAGCCCTGCTTTCGAGAGTGAGCAGTCTTCCCAAACGCCCGGAGTTCGTGAAGATCGCCGAACCGGCCGCGAGCGTCCGGCAAGGAGCCGGCTGGTCGGTGCGCTTCGGCTCGGTTCCGGAATACTCCTTCGAGGGTCCGGGCGTGTTGTTCGCCGGAACTTCACCCGACAGCCCGGCGGAAAAGGCCGGACTTCAAAAAGGCGACGTGTTGGTCGAGTTCGCCGACATCCAGGTCGAGCGGGTCGAGGACCTCATGTTCGGTCTTCAGAGCTCCAAACCCGGAGACGTCGTGCGCGTGCGCTGGCGTCGAGAAGGAGCGCTGATGGAGGCACGCGTCACGCTGGAATCGCGCGAAGCGCGCTAACTCTTGGCGCGGGGCCCCAGCAGCCCGATGAAAAAGTACCCTGCTAGGGCTTCCACTGGGCCACGTACAAATTCGTTTCGCCGGCTTGGCTTCCGCCGCGGTTGGAAGCGAACACCAGCAGCGTTCCATCCGGGCTGAACATAGGAAAGCTGTCGAAACCGTCGTAGTAGGTGATGCGCTCTAAAGCGGAGCCATCGATTGCGATGGCATACAGGTCGAAATTGCGCGCCCCGCTCTCGTGGTGATTCGTGGAGAAAATCACGCGCTGGTCGTCTGGAAAAAAGTACGGCGCGAAATTGGCTCCGCCCAGGTTGGTCAACTGCGCGCGGTCGGATCCGTCGACGTCGATGATCGCTAGCTCCATGGCGTGCGGGCGCACTTGGTGCTTGCGCAACAGTTCGCCATAGGTGACTCGATCCGAGGGTGTGCCGTCGGCACCGAACACGGTGTGGCGAAAGACCAGGCGCGTCCCCGAATGGCTGAAGAACGCGCCGCCGTCATAGCCCGTGGTATCGGTCACGCGCTGCACGTTGCCGCCGTCCATGTCGCAGGTGTACAGCTCCGGGTCGCCGCTGCGCATGGACGTGAACACCATGCGATCTTGGCGCGGCGATACCGTGGCCTCGGCGTCGTAGCCCCAGGATTCCGTCAGACGCTTTTCTCCTCCGCCGGCTAGGTCGCGCGTGAAGAGTTCGTATTCGGGATGCAGGGTCCAGGTGTAGCCCTGCGAGTGATCCGCCGGCGGCGGACACTCGGCCATGAAGGCTTGCGTGGAGGCGAACACGACCTGTTGGTCGCCGGGCAAAAAGTAAGCACAGGTGGTCACGCCGCGCCCGCTCGACACCTGGCGCAAGCGCTGGCCGGCCGCGGATCCCGGCTGCGTGACGAAGATGCGGTCGCAGGCCGCATCGCCAAAGCGCCGCTGCAGCACCAGCCGGTCGCCGGCGAAACTGAAGTAGCCTTCCGCGTTTTCGCCGCCGCTGGTCACGCGCCACAGCGCCGCAAAATGAGTTTCGCGCGCATCGATCAGCTCATCCACGCGCTCCAGACCTTCGACCAGACGTGCGGACCCGCCGTCAAGGCGCGTATTCGCAGCGTTCGAGGCGATGGCCTTTGCGGGCGCCGCAGGGCTTTGGGCCTGGTTCGCCGCGGAACTGGGTCCCGCCGGCCAGCGATGCTGCGTGCGACAGGCGAGTGTGGCGGCAGCGAGGAAGAAAAAGCCCGCGAGAGAAGAGGGAACACGGCGCGAAGACGTCGGCATCATGCTTGGGATCGATGGCGGGGAGGAGGAACGGGGTCGAAGCCGCCCTTGCACAGCGGCTGGCAGCGCAGCAACCGCCACGCCGCGAGCAGGAGCCCAAAGCCCAGCCCGCGCTGCTCGAGCGCCTCGATGGCATAGCTCGAACAGGAAGGGAAGAAGCGGCACATGGGAGGCTTGAGCGGCGAGAGAAACCGGCGGTAGAAACGCAGGGGCATGGCGGCCCAAGTACCCAGCAGGGAAGGCGTGGTCATGAGGATCTGTGCCGGCGGGATCCTAGCTTTTTGGAGGACTCGTTCGAAGCGAGGTCCCAAAGCGGGCCGCATAACGCTGGCTGGCCAGCAGCGCCAGCCGCACCAATTCGGCGCGCGTGGCCGCAAGTTCTGGCACTAAGCCGGCCAGTGCCGGGATCAGCACGAAGTCAAAACCTTTGGGCAGCCGGTGCTGCTCCAGGCGGAACGCCTCTTTGAACACACGCCGCAAGCGATTGCGGCGCACAGCCAGCTTCCAGATGCGCTTGCCCACGGACAGTCCCAGGCGCGACAATTCGAGTTCGTTGGCGGCGGCGACCACGATCAGGGTCTCGCCCTTGGCGCGCGCCCCGCGCCGGTATACGCGCTCGAAATCGGAGCCGCGCACGAGCCGCTGGGCGCGCTTGAAGGCCAGCGGTCGGGTCGTGCGCGGTCGTTGCATGGGACAGGATGTGGCGGCCGTAGAAGCGGACGAAAAAGCGCGCCCACCTGTCCCATTGGAAGGCGAGGCGGCCGAGATGCACACTAGCAGGGCTGTGGATCAGGCGCGACGAGGGAACTGGATCGGCGGGGAGTGGATATCCCCGTCGTCCCAAGGCAGCTATCGGGAGCCCGGGGACGCGGGCGCCGGAACACGGGCTTCTGGGCTGGACGCGGACCCGGGCTGGGCCCGCGCGACACAGGCGGATTGGCGCAACGCGTGCTTGGCCGCCCAGGATGCCGGGCGCGCGTGGAACCAAAGTACGAGGCTCGCGCGCGCGCAGAAATTGCGTCCCTTGGTCGAGCACTTGGAAGGTTCCTCCGCGGCTCTGCAAGTGCTCGACGACTTGGGCCTGGATCCAGCGAGCGCGCGCAGCGTTCACGGCGAACACAGCCTGGACCTGCGTCTTGCGTTGGAGCTCGCGCAGGACGGCGCGCAAGACTCCCCCGGACTGGGTCTGTTCCAAGCCCATTGGAGCGATGCGTGCTTGCCGCTGGCCGCGCGCGTGCTCGCGCACTTGGTGCGCGGCCGCGCAGTGATCGTGTGCAGCCACGAACGCTTGCCGCGCCAGGGCGCGGCACTCGCCCAGGCCTTGGAGGCTCTCGATCTGCCGCGCGGGTTGGTTTCCATGCTGCACGGCACTCGGGACGACAGCCTGAAACCTGCGTTGGGCAATACCGACTTCGGATGGGCGCGACTGTGCGGCCTCGATTCGCAATTGGGCCAGTGGGGGACCTGGGCGCATGCGCGCCTGGAGTGTCATATGCGCCGCGTCGCCAACCGCAGCCTCGTCCTGGAAGAAGCGCTCGATGCGCACGCCCAAGCGGGGCTCATCTACGAGCAGGCGCTGGCCCCCGTTGCTACACTTTCGGGTCAGGCTCCGGGCCAAGTGGCGCGAGTCCTGTGCCCCAAGGACCGATTTTCTCTCCTGACCGAAGAACTTTTGGCGCTCCTCGAGCGCTGCGATTCATCCTCCACCGCCGTGCCTGCACTGGACTCTGATCTAGCGGATTACATGACCGAGACCTGGGAATTGGGACTCGATGAAGGCGCCGCTCCGATCTTCGGACGCGCACCCGCTGCCACCAAAGTGCTCAAGGTTTCCATCGAGCAAGGGCCCGGCCCCTCACTTCCATCCAAGCGCGCGGCCTGCCCGGCCCCGATCCTGTTCACCAATGTCGAACCCCACCACTCGCTGGTCCAACGCTCGCGCCCGGCTCCCATCTTGAGCCTCGTGCGCGTGGCTTCCTCCGACGCCGCGCGGGAACTGGCCCGACACCTGGACGGCGCTCGCGATACCACGATGAACTGGCAAGCCCGATTTAACGAAGTGAGCCCATGATCCATCCCACTCAAGTGCATCAGACCCTGCGGCGGCACCAGCTCGCCGATGGCCTGCCCGTGGTTTTCGACCTCGAGCGTTCCGAGGGCGCATGGCTGTTCGACTCCCGTACCGGCCAGAAGTACCTCGATCTGTTCACCTGCTTTGCGAGTTGGCCGGTGGGGTACAACCACCCGCGCATGGCGGAGCGCGAGTTCCTCTCCGAATTGACCCGCGCTGCTGCCTGCAATCCGTCCAACTCGGACTTGTACACGGTCGAAATGGCGCGCTTCGTCGAGGCCTTTGCCACGCGCGTCACCCCGGCCGGTTTCCCGTACAACTTCTGGGTCTCGGGCGGTGCGCTGGCCGTGGAAAACGGAATCAAGGTGGCCTTCGATTGGAAGGCCCAAAAACTCGGCCGCATGAGTTTCGACGACGACTGCGACGACTTGGGAATCCTGCATTTCCGCCAAGCATTCCACGGCCGCTCGGGATACACGCTCTCGCTGACCAACACCGATCCGCTCAAGACCGGCCTGTTTCCCAAGTTTCGCTGGCCGCGCATCGATCCGCCGTCCATCGAGTTCGACGCCTATGGACAGATCGCCAACGACGTGGCTGCGCTGGAGGCGCGCAGCCTCTCCCAGGCGCGCGCGGTGTTCGCGGACAAGCGCTGGAAAATCGCCGCCATCTTGATCGAACCCATGCAGGGCGAGGGCGGCGACAACCATTTTCGGCCTGAGTTCCTGGCTGGATTGCGAGAACTCGCCGACCAGGAGCAAGCGCTACTGATACTCGATGAGGTGCAAACGGGATTCTTCGGCGCCGGCACGGCCTGGATGTGGCAGCAAAAAGGGGTACCGCCCGATGTCGTGTGCTTCGGCAAGAAGAGCCAAATTTGCGGAGTGTATTCCTCGCGCCGTGTGGAGGAGGTCAAGCAGCACGCCTTCGCGCGCGCCGGCCGCATCAACTCGACCTGGGGCGGTAGCCTGTGCGACATGGTGCGCTCGCGGCAACTGATCGACATCATCCTGGGCGAGCGCTTGCACGAACGCGTGGCCGCGGCCGGAGAACGCCTCCTGGCGGGCTTGCGCCGCATGGCCCAGTCTGGGCGTTCCCTTTCCAACGTGCGTGGCGTTGCCAGCTTGATCGCGTTCACCTTGGCTACGCCGGCGGACCGCGACCAGACCTTGGCCCGGTTGCAAGAACAGCGCGTCCTGGCCCTCAAGTCCGGCGAACGCGCCATCCGCTTCCGCTTGCCGTTCGTTCTATCGGACGCGGACATCGACTGGGCATTGGAGCGCGTCGAGAGTTCCCTTCCCAAGTAACTAGCTCCGCATGTCGCACTTCCGATCCGTGTTCCGGAACTTGTCGAGCGCATTCCAGTGAACGATTCGGCCTCTCAAGGCTCCATGCTGGGGCCCGCGGCGGTCGCTTGCCTGTGCTTGGTCGTCGTGGTCGCGCGGGTGCTTGGCATTGCCTGCTATCCGATCTACGACGACGCGTTCATCACCTATCGCTACAGCCAGAACCTCGCTGACGGTTTGGGCATGGTGTACAACCCGGGCGCGGCCTGGGAGCCGGTGCTGGGAACGACAACGCCGGCGTACGCCGGTTTGCTTGGTGGCCTAGTCGCGCTAGGGCTGCCGGTGCGCGGCGCGTCCTTGGGGCTCAATTTCCTGTTCGATGCCATCAGCGCTGGCTGCCTAGCCGCGCTGTTCTCGCGCCGAGCGGTGCCAACCTGCGTGACGCTGACGCTGTTTGCGTGCCTGCCTTGGATGGCGCGCATCTCGATCGGGGGTATGGAATCGCCTCTTTTCCTGTGCTTGTGCTTGCTGGCTGCGCTCGCGGCCGAGCGCGGGCACTTGGTTTCGGCCGGTCTAACGTCAGCTCTGGCCGTGTGGGCGCGCCCCGAGGCCGTGCTGCTGGTGATGCTGCTGTTCGTCCTGTCTGTCCGCAGCTTGCGCCAAGCCATTCGCTTCTTGGTTCCCATGACCGCCGTTGCGGCCCTAGGCCTTTGGATCCTGATCCGTGTCTACGATTCGCCGATTCCCCAATCGGTGCGCGCCAAGGCACCCTCGCCCGCACTGGGTTCGCGCCTCGCGCGCGCCCAAGAACTCCTCGAGCAAGCCTGGTATCCGGGGCGCTGGACGGCGCTGTTCTTGCCGATCGTCCTCTGGGGCTTGTGGCGCATGTTGCGCGGACCTGGCCCTGAGCCTTTCAACACGCGCGAACTCGACTCGAGCCACAGGCCCGGGCTCGGCCTGCGGTGTTTGGCACTTTTCGGCCTGTCCATGCTGGCGGCGTACCTGGCATCAGGGGCCAAGACTTGGGGCTGGTACTTCTACATTCCTCTGGCGGTCTGGATCTGCGCCTTCGGCCTGGGTGCGGAAACGCTGGCGAAGCGCAGTTCTGTGCTTGCGAGCAGCAAGGCCTCGACTTGGGCCGTGGGCAGCGCCTGCATTGCACTGATTGCCGCCACGGCGCTGGCGCGAGCGGTTCCGGATCGGATTACATCCAGCGTGTACCAGGGCATGCAGGCCTTCACGGA
>JAKFYL010000130.1 GCA_021730845.1 Planctomycetota bacterium
AGGCTCGCATTGGCGCACCGCGGTGCGCCAATGCGAGCCTGGCACCAAAAGTGTGGGATTCGAGCCTGGCACCGTACCGCCACGAGCCTGGCACCGTTCCGCCACGAGCCTGGCACCGTACCGCCACGAGCCTGGCACCGTACCGCCACGAGCCTGGCACCGTACCGCCGTACCGCCAGGCGCCGTTCCGCCATTCCTGGCGCCGTGCCGCGAGTACTGGGACCGGACCGACGGACCGTGAAACTTTGGCTTTACCTTGGCCAGCCGGTGCCTAAGCTCTGGGGCCGCTGCTGGCTCCTGGCTGGCCGCATTCCCTTGGGGCTAGGAGCCCACTTGTTCGGCTGCGGCGACGTACCACGATACTCTGCCCCGCGGGCGGCCTAGAGTCCTTCGGGACTCCTAGCCGCTCGAACTGCGCCCGCCGCCGGTTGGCGGCGCTTTGCTTCCTCCATTCGCCTTCGACAACCTTCCAATCGGCATGCGTATTCAAGCTCTGCTGTTGTCCGTTTCCCTGCTCGCGGCGCCTGCGGTCGCGCAAGAGTTCAAGCCGCGCGATCACCTCGAGTTGGGCCGTGCCATGCGCACTCTGTTCGAGTTGCAAGGCAAGAAGGACGATTCCAAGGCCCAGCAAGCGGTGCAGGACATCTTGGTGCGAGTCGGCAAGAGCGGCGGCGTCAAGGACGACGTCAAGGCTCTGCAACTGGCGCTCAAGAAGACCACCGATCTGCATTTGGCGGCCTACCAGTCCCTAGAGCTCAAGAACCTCAAAGCGGAGGAGATCGTCAAGCGCGACGTGCCGCAGTCCAAGCCGTACCAGTACGCCGTGCGCACGCCCAAGGACTACAAGGTCAGCACCGGACCTTATCCGCTGCTGATCGTGGTGCCGGGGGTCAAGGACAGCAAGCCCTGGGATCCCGAGTTGTTCCTTGGCGCGGAGATGCTCGAGTCGGAGTATCGCGAGGGATACCTGATGCTCGTCATTCCCATGCCCGAGGACATGAAGCTGTGGAACGTTGGCAAGGCCGAAGGCGCCAAGTCTGGCGTCGAATTGCTCATGCGCAGCCTGGCCGACGTGCGCAGCCTGTATTCCGTCGACTACGACCGCGTGTACCTCTTCGGCCGAGACGCGGGGGTCGAAACTTGCCTCACCGTGGCCGGAATGTTCCCGCATTTGTTCGCCGGCGTAGTCGGGAAGTCCGGCGATAGCGGCGCTGCAGTCGGCGACAACCTGGGCAATTTGCCGTCCTTGCTCGTGGCCGCCGGTGCCCAGGCCACGGCCCTGGAAGAGAAGAACAAGAGCGCAGGTTTTGCCAACTGCACCCTCAAACCCGAGGCGACAGCGGCGGACATCGCCGCCTGGCTCAAGGCACATCCGCGCGCGGCCAATCCCAGCAAGGTGTCGCTGACTCCGGGCAGCCCGATCCCCAATCGCGTGTACTGGCTCGAGGTGCCGCCCGTGCAAGGCGAACCCGGTATTGCCGTTGCGGCCAGCATCGACCGCGCGACCAATTCCATCCAAGTGACGGCCAAGGGCGTCGACCAGATCAGCCTGTATTTCAACGACCTCTTGTGCGATCTGGATCAGCCCATCAAAGTGACGATCAACGGCCAGACGCAAGAAGTCGTCTTGCCGCGCTCGCTGGAACTGTTCCTGCAGTTGCTCAGCAGGCAAGTGTGTGATCCCGGACGCGTGTACGTCGCCAAGTACGTGTTCGCAGTTCCCCGTTGAGCACTCGCGGGCGGGATCTAGCTGCCGCAGGCTTGGTCCTGGCGATCGCCGCCGCGGCTGGCGCTGTGACCTTGGTCGTCGAATTGTCAGCCGTGCGCCTGCTGGCGCCCTGGTTTGGGGCCAGTACGCGCGTGTGGACCAACGTGATCGCGGCCATCTTGGCTGCCCTGTCGCTGGGCTATCTGCTGGGAGCCAGGTGGTCGACTAGCGCTGCGCCCATGCGCTTCGTGGCGCTGGTATTGGGCGCCGGAGGGTGTCTGGCTGCTTGGCTGCCCGGCCTGAGTCCCGTCGTTGCCGGCTGGTTCATTCCTCAGGGCGTGCGCTTGGAGCAAGCTGCTTCGCTGGCGACGTTTGGAAGCCTGGCTTGCGCGCTGATCCTGTTTGCTCCGCCGGCGATTTGCCTGGGTGCGGTGAGCCCCTTGGCCGGCGAGCAGTTGGCGCGTGTGCTCGGTTTGTCCAGCGGCCAAGCCAGTGGGCGGGTGCTGTGCGTTTCGACTTTGGGGAGCCTTGTGGGCTCGTTCCTGGCTACACACGCCATGGTCCCCATGCTCGGCCTGACGCGCACCTTCCTTTGGTGCGGCGCCAGTTTGTGGCTCCTAGCCTTGGCTGCGCTGTGGTCGAGCCGCGGCTACGTCAGTCCGGCCGGCTGGCCGTCGGTGGCGAGCAAAGTCGTCAGCGGCCTGTTCGCCGTGCTGGCGCTGGGGGCAGGATTGGTTTCGCGCTGGCGCGCGCCACAGCCCCAAGCCCCGAATATCGTGCTCGAGGAGCTCCAATCCGCGTACCAATTCGTGCGCGTGGTGGAGGACCACAGCATCGAACCGGCGTGGCGCTTGGTGCAGGTCAACGAGGGGCTGGATTCCTTCCAATCCGTGTGGTCGCCGACGCCCGGGCTGCTTGGCCAGGGTTTGTACTACGACTACTTTGCCTTACCTGCCTGGCTCGAGACGCGTCCCGGTCGCTGGCGTGTGCTCGTGCTCGGGCTCGGCGGTGGCACCGCGTTCGGTGTCCTTTCGAACGCTTCGCCAGAAAACGTGGAGCTCGACTTGTGGGGCGTCGAATTGGATCCTGCCATGGTCGAGGTCGGTCAGCGCTGGATGGAATTGGACAAGTACACGCGTTCTGGCCAAGTGCTGGCAGGCGAGGATGCACGCTCGGCCTTGCGGCGCTTGCCGCTGGATTTCGACCTGATCGTGCTGGATGCCTACGCGCATCAGGTGGAAATTCCTGCGCACCTCATGACCAAGGAGTTCCTCGACGAGCTGGAATCGCACTTGCGTCCCGGCGGTTGGTGCTTGGTCAACGCTGGCGGTTTTGGAGCGGACGATCCGGTCGTGCGCGCCGTCCGGGCGACCTTGTGCGCCGCCTTCGAGCAGGACAGCGTGGCGTTGCGCGTGCCGCGTTCGCGCAATTGGATCGTCGGCGCGCGCAGAAATACCCCTTGGCCCGACCCGATGCGTGCCGATGGAGACGTCGCGCGCGCGTTGCTCGGTCCGCTGCATGCGCCAGGCTCTGTGGTGCGCGGCGGGCCATCGTCCTGCGGCGCCGGCGACGTCTTGACCGACGACAAGAGCGACATGGAACTGCGTCAGATGGCTTCCTTGGCCGCAGCACAGGCGCGCGATGTTTGAGCGCTCCGCCATGTTGGAGCGCTGCGCTCTGATGGACCGCTGCGCCCTGATCAACCGCTTCGCTTTGGGCGCTTTGGTCCTGGGCGCGGGCGTGCTTGCGCCCGCGATCGCACAGGATGCCCAAACGCAAGTGCGGCTGGCCTTCGACGTGGGGGATTGGGAGCAGGCTTTTCGGCTGGCCGAGGCGCTACCTGCGCCCGACGAACGCGCCGACTGGGTGTCCTATCTGGCCGGCCAGGCCGGGGATTTGCCCATGGAACTGGAAGTGTGCGTGCGCGGTCTCAATGACGATCCTTGCCACCCGCGCCTCTTGGCTCGCGCCGCAAACGCAGCCTTGGCGTTGGGGCGCGGCAGTGTTGCCCTAGACCTTGCGGCCCGCCTGCAGCGCTGCGCCGCCGAGCCGTCTGTGGACGAAGCGCTGCGCCAGGATTTGCTCACCCGCGGACGCAAGACCGAAGAGGCCGCCGGCAAGTTGGTGGCGACCCAGGCCCTGGCGGCAAAGGCCCTCAAGCGTTCGCGCAATGTGTGCGCAGGCGGACTGGCCTTGCTCTTGGTGGGACTGCTGCGCCTCTCCCCGCGCGCCGCGAAACGCTAGGGCTGCTGCCGGCCTTTCCCCAAACGTCTCGCCGGCCAAAAAAAAGCCAGACGCCCGGTCCCTCCAAACTTGGAGGGGACCGGGCGTCCTGGTTTGCCGCGCGCTCCCGTTCGGGGAAGCGTTTCAGGAGCGCGCCGGCATCATCAGAGAATGTCGAGGATACCCGTGCCGGTTCCCGGACTGGTCAGGGTCGAGGAATTCGCGCGGTAGTTGATGTCCACCGAGATCTTCGCGTTCCAAGGCAGAGTCTCCTTGTCGGCGACGATTCCCAAGGCAACCGCGGCGAAACCACGGGCGCGTTCGGTCTTGGTCTTGTCGTCGAGCAGCTTGATCAGCGGCGTCACGGAACGTGCGTCGCCGATGAAGCCCAGGGCCGAAGAAATCGCCGCCTGGGAGGACAGGGCCTCCGCGGAAGCGAGCATGTCGACCAACTGGGGCACGATTTCCTTGTCGCCCAAGAGTCCCAGTCCGATGGCGGCCGACTTGAGCAGGTCGCCTTTGTACTTGGACTTCTTGACGATTTCGGTGATCGGGGCAATGGCCGACTTCTCGCTGAGCAAGCCCAGACCAACTGCGACGTAGCCGCGAGCTTCGTCTTCGCTGGTGCGCTCCAGCTTGTTGATCATGACTGGAGCCGACAGGGAGTCATGCAAGATGCCCAGAGCGATGGCCAACCCCGCCACGGCAGTGGGAGTCTTGGACTTGTCGAGTTCTTGGCGCAAGGCGGATTGCACCTCGCTCGAGACCGGTTGGCTGTTGTCCGAGAGCGAGCGCTCCATGACGGCCAGGGCCAAGGCGGACCAAGCACGGTGGTTGTCCTGCTTGGCGCGCGCCAGTTGTTCCATCAGGTACTCGCGCACGTTTTCGCTCTTGTTCTTGGTGGTCACGCCGCCGATGGCGTTGGCACCTTCGCCCGATCCCGGTCGCCCGGCCACTTGGGCCAGCGCGATCAAGGCAAAGAAGCGCGACTGCTGGTCGCTGATCGCGTCCTTGACTTCCATCAGCGACTTGCGGATGGCTTTGTCGGTCGCGTCCTCATCGCAGTCGCCCATCTTGCCCAAGGCCAAGATGCAGCTTTGTTGTTGCTCATTCTTGATCTTGGAGGTGGAGGCGATGTCCTCGCGGAAGCGATTGACCACGGCGTCGAACAAGGCAGCGATCTTGGGATCGCGCGTCGGCATGATGCGGCTGACCGCGACCGGGGCCTGGGCTTGGTTCAAGAAATTGCCGGCCGCATTGGTGTAGTAGGACATCAGGTACAGCACCTGCTCTTGCAGGTTGGTGACCTGAGCCGGTTTCTCGAAGCCCTTGGAAAGATCGGGCAAGGTGTAGCTGGGGTCGACTTCCAGAGGCGTGAGTCCCAAGGAAACCACGCAGGCCACGGAAATTTCGCGGTTCTGCACGCCCACGGGGCTCTCGAGGAACTTGACCAGACCTTCGACGACCTTCTTCTTGCCGTCGATGGAAGCCTTGGCTCCCACCAATCCAAGTCCGTAGCTCGCGAAGGCGCGCGTGCGTTCGGGAACCTTGCCGGTGTAAGGCAAGGCGCCGCTGACTTGGCTGACGGCGGCGCGAACCTTGTCGCCCTCGTCGGCCAACATGCTCACCAGCAGATCGATGTTGGCTTCGTTGGCCAGGATGCCCAGCGACACAGCCGCCGTCTCCGAGATCTCCTGGTTGGAGTCGCCCAGGCGCTTGATGATCTGCTCGGCCATCTTGGACTTGCCGCTCTCGTCCTTGGCGTCGCCGATCTTGGCGAGCGCAATCATGCAACCCGTGGCGATGTCGTTGGACTTGTCGCTGGCTTCCAGAGCGCGAATCAAGGCCGGCACGATCTCATTGCGAATCACCGATTCGCTCGGGCGCAGCGTGCTCTTGGCTTGGTCTTCGGCGCCTTGGCCCAGGAAGAATTCGTCCGATCCCGATTGGACTCCGGACCCGTGGATGGCCGCCTTGAGGTTCAAGTAGGGCTCCTTGTTGAAACCCCACCAGTACTGCCACAGGGAAAGGTCCGGGCCGCTGTCGCCGCCGCCGGAAGTAGGGCCAGATCCGCTGGGAGTTCCAACGGGTCCGCCGGGCGTCGTTGCCCCGGGCGAGGTGGGGCCACCAGGGCCGGGCGTGCCGGGTCCGGCAGGCGATCCACCGG
Organism: Planctomycetota bacterium; assembly: GCA_021730845.1. Taxonomy (GTDB): domain Bacteria; phylum Planctomycetota; class UBA1135; order UBA1135; genus JAKFYL01. Next base: position 6,099 of record JAKFYL010000130.1, read on the forward strand.
CGGGACCTCCAGGCGCGCCACCGCCGCCAGCCGGAACCGTGTCGCCAGGGCCGCGGTACGTGCCGCCGTGACCGGCCGTGATGTCGTGGAGCAGGAACATGCCGGCAGCTGTCACGGCCGCCGCGATCCAAAGATTCTTCATTGCGATTGCTGTTGTGAGGCGTATTCGGGTACTCGGGCGAGCGTTGCGCGGCGTCCCTTCGGTATGCCTTGGGGGAGGACCGCGCCACTTCCGAGGAAATAGCTTGGCTTGTCAAATGCAAGGCGCGTGCCACGCCCAAGGCTCCTGGCGAGAATCGCGTCCTCGAGAGCCCCTAGCCTGGCCATGAGGGCCCACTGGTGGACTCTGCAGGCCGTCAGCGGGACAATACCCTACCCGCAAACCTGGGCCAAGAGGCTGGCAAGCCGCTTTCCTTAGGCAGGTTCGTGTTTCGCCTTGGTAACGCCCAGGCCGTTATCCGGACGTCCTGGCAGCCCGGAGATATCCACGAGCAGGGGCGCGAGGCGTCCGGTCGTGGGGGGGGGCTGCAAGCGGGCTCTGCGGCTCGAGGCGCCCTGGGGTCGAGAAGACTTCCCTTTCGCCCAAGACCCACAAGCCTAGTCGCGCGTCGTAAGTCCGGCGCGCAGGTAATCGCGATTGAGGCGGGCGATGTTCTCGACCGAGATGGCTTTGGGGCAGGCTGCTTCGCACTCGTAGTAGTTCGAGCACGATCCGAATCCTTCCGCTTCCATCTGGCGAGCCATGGCCAGGACACGCTTGGAGCGCTCGGGCTGGCCTTGGGGCAAGAGCCCCAAGTGGGCGATCTTGGCGCCGACGAACAACATGGCTGCGGCGTTGGGGCAGGCCGCGACGCAGGCTCCGCAACCAATGCACTGGGCCGCGTCCATGGACAGCTCCGCGTCGCTCTTGGCCACCGGGGTGGAGTTGGCATCCACGGCGCAGCCGGTGTTCGCCGAGATGAATCCGCCGGCTGCGATGATGCGATCAAAGGCACTGCGGTCGAGCACTAAATCCTTGAGCACAGGGAATCCCTTGGCGCGGAAAGGCTCGATCGTGAGCGCAGCCCCGTCGGCAAAGCTGCGCATGTGCAGCTGGCACGTCGCGGTTTCCGCTTCGGGACCGTGTGCGTTGCCATCGATCATCACGCCGCAGCTGCCGCAAATGCCTTCGCGGCAATCGTGGTCGAAGGCCACTGGTTCGCGCCCCTCGCGTTCCAAACGCACATTGAGCACGTCCAGCATCTCGAGAAAGGACATGTCAGGCGATATGCCGTCGAGGTGGTAGGTCTCCATGCGTCCGGCATCCGCCGGACCGGATTGGCGCCAGATGTTCAAGGTCAGGCGCATGCCCGAGGACGGCGCGTGGTCAGCGCTCATTGGTAGCTCCGTTGGGACAAGGAAACGAACTCGAAGTTCAGCGGTTCTTTGTGCAGGCTCCACGAGGGTTGCCCGCCTTTGTCTGCCCCAGGGGCCGTGTGCTGCCAAGCGGCGGCGTACGCGAACTGAGCGTCGTTGCGCCGCGCTTCCCCATCCTCGGTCTGGTATTCCTCGCGGAAATGCCCCCCGCAAGACTCCTCGCGATGGCGCGCGTCCACGATCATCAGCTCGGCCAGTTCTAAGAAATCCGCCACGCGCCCTGCGCGTTCTAGGGATTGGTTGAGCTCCTGGGCGCTGCCCAGCACGCGCAGGTTGTGCCAGAACTCCTCGCGCAGAGCGCCCACCTTCCCGAGGGCCAAATCAAGGCCTTTGGCATTGCGCGCCATGCCGCAGTAATTCCAGACGATCAGGCCCAGTTCGCGATGGAAATCATCCGCTCCGCGCTTGCCGTTGATGGACAGCAGGCGTTCGACGCGCTGCTGGACGTCTTGCTCCGCCGCGGCGAAGGCAGGATGGGCGGTGCTCACCGGCGGCAACTTGCGTCCCGCCAAGTGCGAACCCAAGGTGGCCGGGATCACGAAGTAGCCGTCGGCCAGACCCTGCATCAAAGCGCTGGCCCCCAGGCGATTGGCGCCGTGGTCGGAGAAGTTGGCTTCTCCCAGCACGAACAAGCCCGGGATCGTGCTCTCCAAGTTGTAGTCCACCCACAACCCGCCCATGGTGTAGTGCACCGCCGGGTAGATGCGCATGGGGGAGTGGTAGGGATCCTCGGCCGTGATGCGCTGATACATCTGGAACAAGTTGCCGTACTTCTCGGCGATCTTGGGCGCGCCGTCGCGGGCAATCGCATCGCCGAAGTCCAAGTACACGCTCATCTTGCTGCTGCCCACGCCGCGCCCTTCGTCGCACACTTGCTTGGCATTGCGCGAGGCCACGTCGCGCGGCACCAGGTTGCCGAAGCTGGGGTACTTGCGTTCCAGGAAGTAGTCGCGCTCCGCGGCCGGTATGGCAGCGGGGGGGCGATCATCGTCGCGCTTTTGCGGGACCCACACGCGTCCATCGTTGCGCAGACTTTCGGACATCAGCGTCAACTTGGACTGGTGGCTGCCGCTGACGGGGATGCAGGTTGGATGGATCTGCGTGAAACAGGGGTTGGCGAAAAACGCTCCGCGTCGATGCGCACGCCAAGCCGCGGTCGCATTCGAGAGCTTGGCGTTGGTCGACAAATAGAACACGTTTCCGTATCCGCCGGTGGCGAGCAGCACTGCGTCGCCTGCGAAAGACTCGATCTTGCCGCTCCCAAGTTCGCGGCACACGATGCCGCGCGCCACACCGTCCGCCACGACCACGTCGAGCATCTCGCGGCGCGAATAGAGTTGGATTTTCTTTTCGCCGACTTGGCGCATCAAGGCCTGATAGGCACCTAGCAGCAGTTGCTGGCCGGTTTGGCCGCGCGCGTAGAACGTGCGGCTGACTTGGGCTCCACCGAAGGAACGATTCGAAAGCAGGCCCCCGTACTCGCGCGCGAACGGCACGCCCTGGGCCACGCACTGGTCGATGATGTGATTGGAGATCTGCGCCAGGCGGTAGACGTTGGACTCGCGCGCGCGGTAGTCGCCGCCCTTGATCGTGTCGTAGAAAAGGCGCCAAATCGAGTCGCCGTCGTTGGGGTAATTCTTGGCGGCGTTGATGCCGCCCTGGGCCGCAATCGAGTGCGCGCGACGCGGGCTCTCGTGGATGCAAAACACGCTCACGCGGTAGCCGAGCTCGGCCAAGGTGGCAGCGGCCGAGGCGCCGGCCAGACCCGTGCCGACGACGAGCACGTGGAAGCGACGCTTGTTGGCCGGGTTTACGAGCTTGGTCTGGAAGCGGTGGCGGTCCCAGCGATCCTGGATCGGACCTTGGGGACACTTGGAGTCCAGCGTTGCGTTTTGGGCGGCGGTAGGGGCTGTGGATTGGCTGGACATCAGCGCGGCTCCTTGGTGACGGACGGCGTGGCCGCAGCGGGGGAGGAATCATGAGGCCCCGAAACAGCGGAAGATGTGGACTCGGCCGGCGCCTTGGCCGCTGCTTTGGCGGGACTTGCGACCCAGGTGTACACGGGCAGCACGGCGAAACCGAGCGCAAGCAGCACGGCAAGCCCGCGCCCAGCTTTGTCGATCAAGGGCGAATAGCGCGGATGGCGCAGCCCCAAGCTTTGGAACAAACTCTGGAAAGCGTGCCACAAGTGCACTCCCAGGGCGCCAACGCCAAGCAGATACACTGCGGCTCCCAAGGGCTGACGCATGCGCTCGTGAACCATGTAAGCGAGTCCTTGCGGGTGACGAGCCGCCAAGCGGAAGTCACTGATGTGGACTACTAGGAACACCAGCACGATCAAGCCGGTCACGAGCATCGAGCTGGTCGAGACCTTGCGATTGCCGTGGCTTTGGAACTGGCGGTAGCCGACGGGGCGCGCTTCGCGGTTGCCGGCGGCCTGGCGGATTCCCAGCACGATGTGCGCCAAGAAGAGTGCGGCCAGACCAACTTCGGCCAGCGGCAACAGCGGGTTGGACTCGATCGTGCGCGCGTAGCTGTTGAAGGCAGCGCCGTCGCTTCCGGCTAGCAAGGTCAAGTTGCCAGCCAGGTGCACGACCAAGAAACCGATCAGTCCAAGGCCCGTGAGTGCCATCAGCGCCTTGCGCCCGATGGAAGACGTGGCGAGCGCGAACAGGCGGTTGTTCATGGGTGGGGGAGTGCTGCGCTAGGGGAACGGAGTGGGGGGCAACAAGATATCGGTTGGGTGCTCGGTGGTTCCAGTCGCCTGTCCTGGATGCTGCGCCTTGGATCCCCCACCGGTGGCTTTTCAAGCGCTAGAGTCTTATGCGCCCGGTCCTAGACTCCATGCAAGAGCTCACGCGCATATGGATGGTGCCCACAGGCGACTTGCGCTCGCGCATGCTGCTCCTGCTAGGCCCGAACGCACACGCATCCCTGGACGCCCGGGGCTGGAATTCGGAGCGCATCGAAGAGCAATTGGCGCAGCTGGCGGGAACGTATCCGGGTGAGCAGGTGCTCGTCCTGACGACAGCCCAGATCTGCCAACTGGCGAGCGGGCTGGCCCTGTGCATCGGAACCGAAGCGTTCGCCGCGGCCGCGGCCGGCGGGGTCGTATGTCTGGACTATCCCAGCGGCAAGAATCCAGCGACAAGGCCGAGCCTGGTTGGCGTTGGTTTGGACTGGGTACCGCCCTGGAACGGCGGTCGAGCCTCCAAATATCCCGGTGGCCCGGGATCCGCCGCCAAGTAGCTGACGCAGCCAGCGACATGCACATCCAGGCCGCCTTTCACGGACGAATCGGACTCGTTCGCCGCAACAGCAGCAGAGTCCAGCTGCCGTCGATGCACAGCTGATCCTGTTTGGCAATCACCTGGGCCGAAAGACGCACGAACCCTCGCCTGGGATGCGGCGCGGGATCGAGTTCGATCACGCCCAGTTCCAGACGCACGCTGTCACCGGGCCTGACGGCGGACACAAACCGCAACTGCATCTCGAGCACGCCCAAGGTAGAGCCTTCGAAAATGCCCATCTCACACACAAGTCCCGTGGCCAGAGACTGCACGAGCATGCCGTGGGCGATCCTTGTGCGGTAGATGCTGCGGCGGGCGAAGGCTTCGTCCGTGTGCAAAGGGTTGTGGTCGCCCGAGAGTGCCGCAAAGCGCTCGATGTCCAGGTCCGTGACTTCGCGCGCGCTGGAGACGAAGCGCTGGCCAAGGGCGAGATCGTCAAAGTACAGCGCCGTCGACGGGGCAGGATCCACGCAGCGGACCGTAGCGCCCGCAAAGGCCCGGCCCAAGGATTTCAACAGCCAAGGCGCGGTATTTCTAGTTTGAAGTGCAACAGAACATACATTATCAGACATTGCCAGGGGGCTGGTTTGGGCTCCCAGCGGCCTTGGCTGGGCCGTGCATTCCCGGGGCCGCTTCAGGCCGCCGGCGCCAGTTCAAGGCGCTGTGCCCCCCGAACCGAAGCCAACACCTATGGATCTGCGACTGCTTGGCGTATGCGTCGGCGCTCTGGGTATGGGATACGCGCTGCTTGGACTCTCCTGCCAAGCACAGTCGACGCAGCTTCGCGGTGCGGACCAGCGCTCGGCACTCGACCTGGGCGTCGAACCCGACCTGCCCGTTTCGCGCGCACCGTTCGAACAGGTTTCCGCCAATTGGAAACAGCGCCTCGAGCAACCCTACGTGTACTTGGAGGAGCGCGGCAGCTACACCGGGATCGGCAAGTTGCTCGAGCGCGCCAATCGCGCGTTGATGCAAGCGGGCCTAGAGGCAAGCGGTCCGCCGTTTGCGCTCTACTACGACGACCCGGCCAAGACCAGCGTGGCGGATCTGCGCATGCGCGCGTGCTTTCCCATCGCGCGCCAAGTAGCTTCCAGCGAAAGCCTGGGCTTTGACATGCTCGAAGGCACGACCGTGGTATACGGCTTTGTGTCCGGGCCCTATCCGGAAGTAGCGCGCGCCTATCCGGCGCTTTTCGGCTACATGCGCGAACTGGGCTGGATGGAAAGTGGCCCGATCCGCGAAACCTACCTGGTCAATCCCGCCGACGTCGCAAGCTGGGATGAATTGATCTGCGAAGTCCAGATCCCGGCTACCAGCCGGCCCTGAACGCTGGTGCGCTAAGCGCGTTCCAGACTCGCGCTCTGCGGCGGGTACACGCAGTAGATGTGCAAGCCGCCGTGGGCGTCGACGGCGCCGCGCAAGCGATCGCGCGGGCGCAAGCGGTGCGCGAAATCATGACAAAGGCGCGCCTGGATCGGCCCTTTGGCGCCCGTGAGCGAAACGTCTTGACCCTGAATGGCGTCGATTTGGAACAGTTGGCCCGTGGTCGGTTCGGCACTGGGCTCGCGCAACAGGTTGGCGCTCCAAATGCGCGGCAGGCTGTCATCGAGTCCGGACAGGCTGGTCTCGAACACGGCGCGCAGCTCCAGCTGATGATTGGCATCGGCCCAAGCGCAAAAACTGCGCAGGGCTTCGACTAGGAGCTGCACGTCCTGCGTGGATTGGAATTGACCCCACTCGGGCAACCAAATGCAGGCAAATACTTGCAATTGCTTGGCGGTCAAATTCTCGAACACTCCGATCGGCTGTCCCCAGCGCGCGAATTCGCGCAACACTTGGTGGCGCTTGGCAAGCGCCGGACCGTGTTCGCGCTCGCTGTCCCACAGGTACTCCTCGACCATGGCTCCGACCACCCCGGGAAAATCGGGCGCCTGCTCGACTTCCTCCAGCGGAGTGTCTGATTCGTCCGGGTCGTCCTCGCCCTGGTCCTGTTCGGCCCGATCCGGCTCGGCCCGATCCGGCTCGGCCCGATCCGACTCGGCCCGATCCGACTCGGCCCGATCCGACTCGGCCCGATCCGACTCGGCATC